>NZ_JBIUHC010000039.1:0-66841 GCF_044627735.1 Cupriavidus sp. CuC1
CAGGTGGCCGCCGGAAACGACGCCGGCATCGCGCGTCTTCTGCTTGAGAGTGTCTTCGGCCGTGGTGGTCTCGGGCCGCGTGGATACGACTGCAGACATGTTTTGGTCTCCTCGTTGACTTTAGCGACTGGGGTGAACGAGCGTTGCTGGCACCTACCGGCGCTCGCTGCCCGCCACGTGAAGTCTTCGCTCACGTTCGCTGATCGTCTTTGCGAAATACAATATGTGATATATCAAAACGCCACAAGAAAAATTTGCGGCTTTGACACGTGAGAATTGGATGCTGCGGCGCAGCAGATGGCTACTCGTGGCGGGATTCGGGCGCAAACACTGGATTCAGTGGACGCATTCCACGTCCGCGGCAACGTTACACACCACATCGAGCGAAGGGATTTACGCGCGCAGGGAGGCTCGGCGCCTTATAGCTTCCAGCCTACCCAGGACGGGATGTTGGTGATCTGGGCCGGTCCAGTAGCAAATGGCATGGCATAAGCAAAGACTTATCGTTATGCCAAAAACCTTTAATTGTTATTAATGTATTGCCACGGCTACGCTTTGATCAAAGTCACCTCCTGGGGCATTTGATCATGGGCCGGCCAACCACCTATCCAATCCACACCGCGCAGGCGGTGTCGGCACCGTGGCATCTCGATGTCGGGATGGAACCACCCCTCGGTGCCCATCTCGTCACCCCGAGGCACGGCTACAGCCACCATGGCATTTATGTTGGCCACGGCAATGTGGTGCATTACGCCGGGCTTGCCGAGGCGCTGCGTCGCGGTCCTGTCGAGGAAGTCAGCATTGAGCGCTTCGCCGCCGGCTACCAGGTCTCGATCAAGCCAAGTCCTCAGCCGGCTTACGGCGAGAACGAAGCCGTGCAACGTGCGCGCTCAAGGCTGGGCGAGAATCGCTATCGGCTCCTGACCAATAACTGCGAGCACTTCTGCGCATGGTGCCTGTATGGTGTAAGCCGCAGCCAACAGGTGCGGGCCTGCTTTATCGACCCTCGCGCTGCCCTGCAAACGGCGATATGCCTGCTCACGGCAATCCTTTCGGCGGCATTGCAGCTACGGCACATTGGATCTTCCGTGGCCTGAGGCTCGAAGTTTGGCGAACCGGAAATAGTGCTGGCTCAGGGCCGCTAGAGCTTGAGGCGTGACGGGCTTGTACATGCTCAGGTATCAGGGCCGGTGCTTTCAGCCTTGTCCAAGCTGGAGCCCTTCAAGCCCCATCCACCCCGTACTGCGCAAGAAACATCGCAACCGCCGAATCCACCACCTTCCGCTGCATCGCCGCATCCAGCGGCGGCTGTCCCATGGTGATCTGCGGCCAGAAGGCAAACGCCTTGATCAGCGCTTGCAGCTGACAAGCGGCAAAGCCGGGATCCGCCGCCTTCAGCTTCCCGTCGGCCTGGGCCGCGCGTATCCAGACGTTGATGCCCTCTTCCCGCTCGCCTAGCCTGGCCACCATTTCCCGCGCCCGTTCCGGCGAGTGAATCGTCTCGGCAATGGCAACGCGCGCCAGATCCATGAAGCTGGCGTTGTTGAGCATGTTCATCTTGAGCCGCATCAGCGCGCGCAACTGCGCATCCATCGGCTGATCGCTGGCGTAAGCCACTTCAAGCTCGCCCTGGCTGCTCTCCCACAACTGGGAGAGCATCTCGGCAAACAACTCGTCCTTGCTGGCGAAGTGGTTGTACACCGTGCGCTTCGATACCTCCGCCCGGGCGGCGACCTTGTCCATGCTGGTGACTTCGAAGCCGTTGTCGCGGAACTCGGCAATGGCGGCCTGAATGATGGCTTCGCGCTTGCGATCCGTCAGGCGTTGGGCTGGGGGCATGGCGTTTCTGGTGTCCTGGGCATCGGGGGAAGTCAGCAATTTTACACCGACAAGTTTACTTTCCAGAAAATTACACTACACTGTGCAGTGCAATTTATGCAGCCATGGCAGGTCGATGCCCCCCCGCCGCTTGCCTTGCTCCTCTTGGGATCCTGATTGCCATCATGACCATTCCATCGCCCCACCCCGCCAGCAGCAAGACCCTCGTCCAGTCGCCAGAATCGCGCGCGAGCCAGAAACGCGCCCTGGCCGGCCCGCCAAAGGGCGGCTTGCTCAAGACCCTTGGCATCGCCTGGCGCTTCCTCTTCGACAAACCCGCGGATACCCAGCCCGCCGGCCCGGTGCCGGTGCAAACGCTGACGCAGGCCGACCTGCTCGCCGCGCCGGACAACACGGTGTTCCGCCTTGGGCATTCGACTGTCCTGCTCAAGCTGCGCAATGCATTCTGGATCACCGACCCGGTCTTTAGCGAACGCGCTTCGCCGGTGCAGTGGGCCGGGCCGCAGCGCTTCCATCAGCCACCGATCGGTATCGACGCTTTGCCGCCCATCAGGGCGGTGATTCTCTCGCACGATCACTACGACCACCTGGATCGCGCCGCCATCATGGCGCTGGCGGGCAAGGTCGAGCACTTCCTGACGCCGCTCGGCGTAGGGGACCGCCTGATCGACTGGGGGATCGACCCCGCCAAGGTGCGGCAGCTCGACTGGTGGCAAACCACCGAGGTCGAGGGCATCCGTTTTGTGGCGACGCCGGCGCAGCACTTCTCCGGGCGCACGCCGTTCGACGGCAACCGTACGCTGTGGGCGTCGTGGGTGATTCTGCACGCGGATCTGCGTGTGTTCTTCAGTGGCGACACGGGATACTTCGATGGTTTCAAACGCATCGGCGAACGCTACGGCCCCTTTGATCTCACCCTGATGGAAACCGGCGCCTACGACGTCAACTGGCCTGCCGTGCACATGCAGCCGGAGCAGACCCTGCAAGCGCATATTGACCTGAACGGCCACTGCCTGCTGCCGATCCACAACGGCACCTTTGACCTGGCGATGCATGCGTGGCATGAGCCCTTCGACCGTATCGTCGCGCTGGCGGCCGCGCGCGGCGTCCCTGTCAGCACCCCGCGCATGGGTGAGGCCGTGAGCATCCTGCAGGCACACAGCGCAGATCGCTGGTGGCTGGACGTGAAAACGCGCCGCAACACCAGACCGGCGCCGGCTGCAAATACGCGCGTCGTGAACGAGCAACCTTGAGAGCGGCAATGACCACCTGGACCACCAAGGACATCCCCACGCAGGCCGGCAAGCGGGCCGTCATCACCGGTGCCACCGGCGGCCTGGGCCTTGAGACCGCACTCGCGCTGGCGGGTGCCGGGGCCGATGTGATTCTTGCCGGACGCAATGCGGCCAAGGGGCACGAAGCGCTGCGCCTTATCCGTGCCACGCATCCCCGGGCAACGCTGCGGTTCGAGCTGCTGGACCTTGCCAGCCTTGCCTGCGTCGCGGATTTCTCGCGTCGGCTGATCGAAGAGGGACGCCGCATCGACATGCTGGTCAATAACGCAGGCGTCATGGCCCTGGCGACGCGGCAAGTCACGGCCGATGGTTTCGAGATGCAGCTCGGGACGAACTACCTGGGGCACTTTGCGCTTACCGCGCAACTGCTGCCGCTATTGCACGGCGGGCAGCACTCGCGCGTCGTCAGCCTGAGCAGCATGGCGCATCGGCAAGGACGGATCAACCTGGACGGCCTCCAGGGCAGCCGTGTCTACAAGCCCTGGGGGGCCTACGCGCAATCGAAGCTCGCCATGCTGATGTTCGCGCTGGAGCTGCAGCGGCGCAGCGATGCCAACGGCTGGGGCCTGCTGAGCAATGCGGCGCATCCGGGCTGGGCGCGCACCGACCTGATGGCCAATGGCCCGGGCACCAACGGCATGCTTGGGATCCTCTCCCGGCTTTTCGCGCCGTTCTTCAGCCATTCGGCGGCGCACGGCGCATTGCCGACCTTGCTGGCGGCAACCTCGCCCGAAGCACGGGCCGCGGCCTACTACGGTCCTGACGGGTTCTCGGAAATGAAAGGCGCGCCGGCTCGCGCGAAGATCATGCCGCAAGCCGTGGATGCGCAGGTATCGGCGCGGTTGTGGGAGCGTTCGATCACGCTGACCGGGGTGAAATGGGAAACGAGCGCTAGCCTGGCTTTGCGTCATTCCTGACAGCCAAACGGATGGTCCGGGCCGCGCCAAACTCACATTCGCATCAAGGTGTATCATTGCCGCGTTGCAGGCTTTGCGCCTGCATCAGCGTTCTCAGGGCGGGGTGAAAGTCCCCACCGGCGGTGATGGCGATTTTTTCGCATAAGCCCGCGAGCGCCCGGTTCTCCCAGAAGTCTCAGGGAGCCGGGGTCAGCAGATTCGGTGTAACTCCGAAGCCGACGGTCATAGTCCGGATGAAAGAGAGCGCGATGTTTCTGTCCCCCGCCCCGTCTCCCGGCGCCGGGGGACTAAACTCGTGCGCCCTGATTCTGGTAACCCACTCTTCTGAAGAAGACCATGAATCAGCTAGTTTCTCCTGTCCAGCGCGATCCTCGCGACCTCCAGAACACCGCTCCCGTCAATCCGGCCTGGCGCTTTGCGTTTATCCACGCGCAATGGCATGCGGATATCGTCCATCAGGCCCGCGACGCCTTCCTCGCTGAAATGGCCGCGCGCGGCGTATCGCGCGATGCCGTGGACGTGATTGAAGTGCCTGGCGCGTTCGAGATTCCGCTGCATGCACGCAAGCTGGCGGACACCGGGCGCTATTCGGCGATCGTGGCGTCGGGCTTTGTGGTCGATGGCGGCATCTATCGCCACGAGTTTGTCGCGGACGCCGTCATCAGCGGCCTGATGCGCGTGCAGCTCGATACGCAAGTGCCTGTCCTGTCCGCGGTGCTGACGCCGAAAAGCTTCCATGATCACGAAGACCACCGCAAGTTTTTCAGCGAGCACTTTGTCGTGAAGGGCCGCGAGGCGGCGCAAGCTTGCGTGAAGACGGTGGAAAGCCTGAGCAAGCTGTCGGCGTGACCGGATCGGGCTCGCGCACCGGAAGCGCTACATCACGCGCACCCTGACGGTGCGCGCGGGCACCGCCCGCGCACCAAGCGATGGCATTCAGCCAGGCAGATCCAAAATTCGCGCCTGACATTAGGCATTCAGCGCCACATTTGCCGGCCAGCGCGCTTTCCATGCGCCTGGCATGCCGTTTGCTGAGTAACCCACAGGGAAGCGACCAAGCGTCGCTCACCGAAGGGTAGCTAGGGTTCCGGTCGTGCCGTGCGCACGATGTCTGGTCCGAGAGCAACCGGCCTCAGGCGCGCTAGTTCGCGCCCAGGCTCCACGGCGGGACAAAAGCCCGGGAGGTTCACTTCGTTGAGAGGTGGCTTCCCTGCCATTTGTCACCGCCGATCGGAGCCGAACCCATGCCTGCATTTCCTTTTTCACGTCTTACGCGACGCCCGTTCCGGCGTACCTGCGCCGGCCTTCTGAGTGCCGCGCTGCTTGCCATTGGCCTGGCCGGCGCGCGACCCGCCATGGCCGAAATCAAGGTCGGCGTCTCCGACTGGCCGGGCTGGGTTGCCTGGTACGTCGCCGAGCAGAAGGGCTTCTTCAAGAAGCATGGCGCGGACGTGAAGCTGGTCTGGTTCGCCAACTACACCGACTCCATCGCGGCGCTCTCTTCGGGGCAGCTCGACGCCAATTCCCAGACCTGGTCCGACACCCTCGGCCCGCTGGCCAAGGGCCTGCCGCTCAAGGCCGTGCTGGTCAACGACAACTCCTCCGGCAACGACGCGCTGGTGGTCAGCGGCAAGATCAAGTCCTTCGCCGATCTCAAGGGCAAGACGGTTGCGCTGGAGCAGTACAGCATCTCGCACTTCGTGCTGGTCACGGCGCTGGCCAGGAATGGCCTCAAGCCCTCCGACGTCAAGATCACCAACCTCTCGGCCGGCGATGCCGCCGCGGCCTTCATGACCGGCCGCGTCGACGCGGCGGTGGTCTGGAACCCGTGGATCGACCAGATCACCCGCAGCGGCAAGGGCCGCGCGCTGTTTACCTCCAAGGACATGCCGGGCCTGATCCCCGACCTGCTGGTGGCGCAGGACAAGGCGATCCGCGCCAAGCGCCGCGACCTGGTCGGCATGATCCGCGCCTGGTTCGACACCGAGAAGTTCATCCGCGAGCAGCCCGCCGAGGCGGCCAGGATCATGGCCAAGGTGGTCAGCATGAAGCCCGATGAATACAGCGTGTTCTTGCCCGGCACGAAGTTCTTTGATGTTGCCGCCAACCACGGCGCGCTCGACCCGGCGCAGGCCACTTCGCTGCAGGCCGTCACGCCGACCATTGCGGCATTCCTGCTGGAGAACAAGCTGATCGACGGCAAGCCGGACCCGGCGCGCGGCGTCGACGCCAGCCTGCTGGCCGAAGCCCTGAAGTGAGGCGGCCATGAGCGAGAACACCGGACTCCTGCCCGCTACCGCGCGCATTGCGCACGTACAGCCGCCGTCGCCGGACACGACCAATGCCACGCCCGCACTGCCGGCATGCCACGCAAAGCGCCAGCCCTGGTGGGGCATACGCAGCGCCATTCCCGCGCACCGCACGGCAGCGCTGGTCAGCCTTGGCCTGCTGCTGCCACTGGTGGCGTGGGCCTGGCTGGCCGCCAGCGGCTGGGTCGAGCCTGTCTTCATGCCCAGCCCGGTGCAGGTGCTGCAGCGGCTGCACGGCTGGTATGCCGACGAGGGTCTCGCCGGCGACATCGGCATCAGCACGTTGCGCGTGATCACGGGCTGGGCCTTGTCAGCGGTGATCGCCCTGCCGCTGGGCCTGGCGATCGGCACGTTCCGCAGCGTGCAGGCCTTGCTGGAACCGCTGACCGATTTCGTGCGCTATATGCCGGCGGTGGCATTCATCCCGCTGGTAATGGTGTGGGTTGGCATTGATGAGGGCGCCAAGATCGCCATCATCTTCATCGGCACTTTCTTCCAGATGGTGCTGATGGTGGCCGAGGACGTGCGCCGCGTGCCGATGGCGCAGATCGAAGCGGCCCAGACCATGGGCGCGAGCCGCGGCGAAGTGATCCGGCTGGTCATCGTCCCTGCCGCCAAGCCGGCTTTGCTGGATACGCTGCGCATCACCATGGGCTGGGCCTGGACCTACCTGGTGGTGGCCGAACTGGTCGCGGCCAGCTCGGGCCTGGGCTTCTCGATCCTGAAGGCGCAGCGCTTCCTGCAGACCGACAAGATCTTCGCCGGCATCCTGCTGATCGGCGTGATCGGCCTGGCGATCGACCAGTTGCTGCGCTGGACGCACCGGCGCGCGTTTCCCTACCTGCACGCGAGGCGCTAAAGCCATGTCCCTGACGCTATCCCCCAAGCTGCGCGTGCGCGGCGTATGGAAATTCTTCGGCCGCGACAAGACGCCCGACAGCGCGCCACCGGCGGCATTGCAGGACATCCACCTGGATATCGGCAACAACGAGTTCGTCACGCTGGTGGGCGCATCCGGCTGCGGCAAGTCCACGCTGCTGCGCTCGCTCGCCGGCCTGGAGCCGCACAGCGCGGGCGACCTGCTGTGCGACGGCAAGCCGATCGAAGGCCCGGGCCCGCAGCGCGCAATGGTGTTCCAGCACTACAGCCTCTACCCGTGGCTCACGGTCATCGAGAACATCCGTTTCTGCCGCGAGCTCAAGGTCAATACCAGCAGCCGGACCAGCGCCGATGTGGAAGCCGCTTCCGGGCGGGCCGATGCCTTGTTGCGCCTGATGGGGCTGTGCCACGTCAAGGATGCCTATCCGGGCCAGCTCTCGGGCGGCATGCAGCAGCGCGTGGCCATTGCGCGCGCGCTGATGAGCCGCCCGCCGGTGCTGCTGATGGACGAGCCCTTCGGCGCGCTGGATGCGCAGACCCGCGAGGTCATGCACGACCTGATCCTGCATGTGCACCGGCTGGAGCAAAGCACCATCGTGTTCGTCACGCACGATGTGGAAGAGGCGATCTACCTCGGTCAGCGCGTGGTGCTGATGGCCCCGCGCCCGGGACGCATCGACACGATCTACGAGGTGCCGCTGCCGGCCGCGCGCACGCAGGAGATGAAGCTCTCGCCCGCGTTCCTGAACCTCAAGCGCGAGGTGCTGGCGCGCATCCGCGCCACCTCCGGCATGCAGACCGATTTCGAATTGCTCGAGCAGCTTTCGCATGCCGCATCCACCGACCTTGCGCCCGAGCCGCAGGCCTGAGTTGCCCCCCGGAGACCAACGAATGCAAACCCCTGAACACGCCCTTGCAAACCCACCCGCGCATGCCGCGGTGGATGTCATCGACCACTGGCGCCGCTTCGCGCCCGACCTGCCCGCCAGCCAGGTGGCCTGGAGCGAAGTCCTGCCCGGTGGCTGCCACTGGAGCTGGCGCCTGTCGCGCGGCACGGCCCTGCGCTTTGCCGCGCTGGACGCGCGCGCCAACTGCTCGGTGGTGCTCTACGCCGCGCATGACCGGCTTGAGCGCTACAGCATGCCCGACACCTGCAAGGCGCTGCACACCGCGCATTTCACGCGTGGCCATGTGTTGATGAGCGACATGGGCCGCGCCATGGCCTCGATCACGCACGACACGCTGGGCTGGCACGATCCGTTTGGCGGCTTGCTCGACCTTGCGCGACTGCATGAGAAATACGGCGAGCAGCGTTTCGAGCAACACCGCAATGCCATGTACCGCGCCGGCCGCGACGGCCTGCTGATCGAGATCGGCAAGTACGGCCTCGCCGCGCGCGACCTGATCGCGCCTGTCAACCTGTTCAGCAAGATCGCGGTGGACGCGCAAGGCCGCTTCGCCTTCGATGCCAGCCAGCCGGTAGAAGGCACCACGGTGGAACTGCGCTGCGACATGGACCTGATCGTGGCCGTCTCCACCGCCCCGCATCCACTGGACCCGCGCCCCGGCTACGCGCCCGGCAAGGTGGGCATCGCGGCCTGGCGCAACGGCCCGGCCCCGGCCGACGACTTCTGCCGCGGCTACCGCCCCGAATGCGCGCGGGCATTGCACAACACCGATGTGTTCGCACTGTCCTGAAGACCACGAGGAACCGACATGACAAACGCTGCCACCGCCACCCTGCGCACGAGCTTGCTGGACCCTGCCCACGCCGCCCTGCGCCACCGCCAGCCGGCGGGCGAGCCCTGGCTCGCCGAGATCCGTGCCGGGCAGACCGTGCGCATCGTCGACCTGGAAGGCAACCAGGCCGCCGACGTGCTGTTCTACAACCGGCATGACGTGGCCGAGCACTACAGCGCCACCGATACGCTGTTGCGCCAGGGCGGCATCTACCTCTCCAGCGGCTCCGTGCTGGTGTCCAGCGAGGGCCGGCCGATGCTGACCATCGTGGCCGATACCTGCGGCCGCCACGACACGCTGGGCGGCGCCTGCGCGGCCGAGAGCAACACGGTGCGCTATGCGCTGCAGAAGAAGTTCATGCACTCCTGCCGCGACAACTACCTGCTGGCGATGGCGCATGCCGACGTGGGCCTGAGCAAGCGTGACCTGGTGCCCAACATCAATTTCTTCATGAACGTGCCGGTCACGCCGGAAGGCGGCCTGTGCTTTGCCGACGGTATCTCCGGCCCGGGCAAGTATGTCGAGCTGCGCGCCGAGATGGATGTCTGGATGCTGGTGTCCAATTGTCCGCAGCTCAACAACCCGTGCAACGCGTACAACCCCACGCCGGTGGAGTTCATCGTGTGGGATGCCGCGGCCGCTGCCTGACCGTGGATCGTGTAGTTCGCACAGCGTAGTACCAGCCTGACCATTCCGCGCCCCAAGGGCGCCGCTGCGGGACGACCCGCAGCCGAGATGATTCCCGCAGGACGACCTGCCCCGAGGGAACCACCCGCATGTCCTCGCCATCCGCACGATTCGACACCGTCCTGATCGCCAATCGCGGCGCCATCGCCTGCCGCATCATCCGTACCCTGCGCGCGCTTGGCCTGCGCTCGGTCGCCGTCTACTCCGAAGCCGATGTGGATTCGGCCCACGTTGCGCAGGCCGATGTGGCAGTCTGCATCGGCCCGGCGCCCGCGGCGCAGAGCTACCTCGATGCCGAGCGCATCCTGGCCGCCGCCCGCGAGACCGGCGCCGGCGCCATTCATCCCGGCTATGGCTTCCTGTCCGAGAACGCCGGCTTTGCCGAAGCCTGCGAAGCCGCCGGCATTGCCTTTATCGGCCCGACGCCCGCGCAGATGCGCGCCTTCGGCCTCAAGCACACGGCCCGCGCGCTGGCGGAGCTGCACCGCGTGCCGTTGCTGCCCGGCAGCGGGCTGCTGCCCGACCTGGCCGCGGCCCGGGCCGAAGCGCTGCGCATCGGCTATCCCGTGATGCTCAAGAGCACCGCGGGTGGTGGCGGCATCGGCATGCGGCTGATCCGCAGCGAGGCCGAGCTGGCCCCCGCCTTCGAAGCGGTGGAGCGCCTGGCGCGCGCCAACTTCAAGGACGCCGGGCTGTTCCTGGAGAAGTTTGTCGAGCGCGCCCGCCATATCGAGGTGCAGTTGTTCGGCGATGGGCGAGGCAAGGTGGTCACGCTCGGCGAGCGCGATTGCTCGGCGCAGCGCCGCAACCAGAAAGTCATCGAGGAAACACCCGCGCCGGGGCTGGATGCGGCCACGCGCAGCGCGCTGCTGGGCGCAGCCGAGCGGCTTGGCCAAGCGGTTGGCTACCGCTCCGCCGGCACGGTGGAATTCGTGCTCGACGCGGACACCGGTGCCTTCTACTTCCTGGAGGTCAACACGCGCCTGCAGGTAGAGCACGGCGTGACCGAGCAGGTCACGGGCATCGACCTGGTTGCGTGGATGGTGCGTCTCGCGCGCGGCGACGACTTCGCGCTGGAAGCCCCCGCCCCACGAGGCGCCTCGATCCAGGTGCGCCTCTATGCCGAAGACCCTGCCCGCAATTTCCAGCCAAGCGCGGGCTTGCTGACCGAAGTGCGCTTTCCCGAACAAGCCCGGGTCGATACCTGGATCGGCGCGGGCAGCGAGGTGCCGCCGCACTACGATCCGATGCTCGCCAAGCTGATCGTCACCGGCACCGACCGCGCTGACGCGGTGGCAAAGCTGCAGGCCGCGCTGGGCACGACGCGGCTGGCCGGCATCGAGACCAACCTGCGCTACCTGCGCGCGGTGGCAGCCAGCGACGACTTCATCCACGGCCGCATCATCACGCGCTCGCTGGCGGATTTCACCTACCGGCCCAACGCGGTCGAAGTGCTGGATGCCGGCGTGCAGACCACGGTGCAGGACTGGCCGGGCCGCGTCGGCTACTGGGACGTGGGCGTGCCGCCGTCCGGCCCCATGGACGACCTGGGGTTCCGGCTGGCCAACCGGCTGGTCGGCAACGCCGACACCGCGGCCGGGCTGGAATGCACGCTGAGCGGGCCAACGCTGCGCTTCCACCATGACGCGGTCATCGCGCTGTGCGGCGCGCCCATGCCTGCCACGCTGGACGGCGTAGCGCTGGCGCCCTGGCAATCGCACCGCGTGACGGCAGGCAGCGTGCTGCGGCTGGGCGCGGTGGCCGCCGGCGGCAGCCGCGCCTACCTGGCCGTGCGCGGCGGCATGGATGTGCCGCACTACCTCGGCAGCCGCGCCACCTTTACGCTGGGCCAGTTCGGCGGCCATGCCGGGCGCACGCTGCGCGCCGCCGACATGCTGCACATCGGCCTTGAGACCGCCGGCGAACCGGCAACGGCGCTGGCGCGCGAGCAAACACCCGACTATGCCGGCGGCAGCCGCGCCTGGGATATCGCCGTGCTCTACGGCCCGCACGGCGCGCCGGACTTCTTCACCGATGACGACATCGATACGTTCTTCGGCACCGAATGGCAGGTGCACTACAACTCCAGCCGCACCGGCGTGCGCCTGATCGGCCCCAAGCCAGCGTGGGCGCGCCGCGATGGCGGCGAGGCGGGGCTGCATCCCTCCAACATCCACGACAACGCCTACGCCATCGGCGCCATCGACTTCACCGGCGACATGCCGGTGATCCTCGGCCCGGATGGCCCCAGCCTCGGCGGCTTCGTCTGCCCGGCCGTGGTGATTGCCGCCGAGCGCTGGAAGCTTGGCCAGCTGCGCCCGGGCGATGCGGTGCGCTTTCATGGCGTGACGCAGGAGCAGGCCGCGCAGCGGCAAGCGGCGCAGGACCGCTGGGTGCGCGAGCTGACCGCGCCGCCGGCCTTCCTGCCCGGCACGGCAGCAGGCGAACGCGGCTCGCCGATCCTGCGCGAGCGCGCGGCCTCGGCCAGCCGCCCCGGCCTGGTCGTGCGCCAGGCGGGTGACCGCTACCTGCTGGTGGAGCTGGGCGAGCTGCAGCTCGATATCGCCTTGCGCATGCGCATCCATGCGCTGCATGCCGCGCTGCAAGCCCTGCGGCTCGACGGCGTGGTCGACCTGACGCCCGGCATCCGCTCGCTGCAGGTGCATTTCGACCCGCGCCGGCTCGCGCGCGCCGCGCTCATCGACACCATCCTGGCCGCGGACGATGCGCTGGGCGATACCGACGACCTCGTCGTGCCGTCGCGCACCGTGTATCTCCCGCTGTCGTGGGACGACAGCGCCACGCGCCTGGCCATCGACAAATACATGCAATCGGTGCGCCCGGATGCGCCGTGGTGCCCGAGCAATATCGAGTTCATCCGCCGCATCAACGGGCTCGATGCGATCGAGGCGGTGCAGCGCATCGTCTTCGATGCCAGCTACCTGGTGCTGGGGCTGGGCGACGTGTACCTGGGCGCGCCCGTGGCCACGCCGCTGGACCCGCGCCACCGGCTGGTCACCACCAAGTACAACCCGGCCCGCACCTGGACGCCGGAGAACGCGGTGGGCATCGGCGGCGCCTATATGTGTGTCTACGGCATGGAGGGTCCCGGCGGCTACCAGTTCGTCGGCCGCACGCTGCAGATGTGGAACCGCTGGCGCGACGCGCAAAGCGGCGCCGCCGACTTCGAAGCGGGCAAGCCGTGGCTGCTGCGCTTCTTCGACCAGATCCGCTTCTATCCTGTCAGCGAAGACGACCTCACCAGAATCCGCCGCGACTTCCCCGCGGGCCGCTATCCGCTGCGCATCGAGCAAGGCACCTTCGGCATGCGCGACTATCGCCGCTTCCTGGACGCGAATGCAACGGATATCGCGGCGTTCAGGCAATGCCAGCAAGCCGCGTTCGGCGCGGAGCGAGAACGCTGGCGCGCGCTGGGGCAGGCCGAGTACGTGGATGAAACCGAGACGTCCGTGGCGGCTGCCACGGACGCCGCCGAGCTTCCCGAACAAGCCCATGTGGTATGCAGCCAGGTGCCTGGCAGCGTGTGGCGTGTGCTGGTGCACGAAGGCGACGCGGTGGCCGAGGGCGACACGCTGGCCATCGTGGAATCGATGAAAATGGAATTTGCCGTCACGGCGCCTTGCGCCGGCTACGCCTGGCGTGTTGCCTGCCGGGAAGGCGCGCCCGTCAGCGCCGGGCAGGAGGTCGTCATCGTGGTGCCGCAAAGCGTGGCAGCGAAGGAGGCTGCATGACGGTCCCGGTCCCCTTCTCGCTCGATATCGCCTCGCTGCAGGCGGCCTACCAAAGCGGCGAACGCACACCCGCCGAGGTGATCGAATCGGTAATTGCGGCGACGCAGCACGATCCGCATCACGCGTGGATTCATCGCCTCGACGCCACAGCCTTGCGTGCCCGCGCAAGGGCACTGGAACAGCGCGGGCCGGCCGGCCTGCCGCTGTATGGCATCCCGTTCGCGATCAAGGACAACATCGACCTGGCCGGCGCGCCGACCACGGCGGCCTGCCCGGACTTCGCCTATACGCCGGCTCGCAGTGCGTTCGTGGTGCAACGGCTGGTGGATGCAGGGGCCATCGCCGTGGGAAAGACCAACCTCGACCAGTTTGCCACCGGGCTCAACGGCACGCGCTCGCCCTATGGCGCTTGCCTGAATGCGTTCGATGCGACACGCATCTCCGGCGGGTCCAGCTCGGGCTCCGCCGTGGCGGTGGCGCTGGGGCAAGTGAGCTTTGCGCTGGGCACCGACACGGCGGGCTCGGGCCGCGTGCCGGCCGCATTCCATCACCTGGTTGGCCTCAAGCCGAGTTGCGGACTGCTGTCGACCAGCGGCGTGGTGCCGGCTTGCCGCTCGCTCGATACGCCATCGGTCTTCGCGCTCACTGCCGATGACGCACACCGTGTGTTCGCGGTGGCGCTGGGGTTCGACGCGGATGACCCCTACTCGCGCGCGGCGCAGCCGCACGGCTTCGATTTCGGGCTGGCTACGACGTTCCGCCTGGGCGTGCCCGCGCCGGGCCAACTGCAGTTCTACCAGCCCGGCTATGCCGAAGCCTTCGAGCAAGCCTGCGCGCATGCCCGCATGCTGGGCGCGGAACTGGTGGAGATCGACTTCGCGCCGTTCCTCGAAGCGGCCCGGCTGCTCTATGACGGACCCTGGGTGGCCGAGCGCTACCAGGCGATCCGGAAGTTCATCGATGGCAACGCAGACTCCTTGTTCCCGGTGACGCGGCAGATCACGCTGGGCGGTGCCACGCCGCTGGCCGCCGATGCCTTCGCGGCCAAGTACCGGCTGCGCGCGCTCCAGCGCCAGAGCGAGGCGGCGTGGTTGCAGGCGGACGCGCTGCTGCTGCCGACCGTGCCCTCGCACCCGAGCATCGCCGCCATGCTGGCGGAGCCGATCGCGCGCAACAGCGAACTTGGCCTTTACACCAATTTCATGAACCTGCTGGATTGCGCCGGCGTTGCGGTGCCGGCAGGCTTCCTGGCGGATGGCCTGCCCTTCGGCATCACGCTGGCGGCGCCGGCGCATCAGGACGTGCCGCTGTTGCATCTGGCGCGGCGGTGGCAGCAGGCACTGACTGGCAAGGCGGCGACGCTGGGCGCAACGGGTCGCAGGGGCCCTGCGCAAAGCGCAACCATGCCGAGCGCAGTGTGCCGCGGCCAGCTACGGGTTGCGGTTTGCGGCGCCCACCTGGAAGGCCAGCCCCTGCATCATCAACTCGCCGAACGCGGCGCGCGCCTGGTGGCGCGCACAAGCACGGCTCCCTGCTATCGCCTCTACGCGCTGGCTGGCGCTGGCGTGCAGCGGCCCGGGCTGGTGCGCGTGGGCGACGCAGAGGCAGGCGCCGCCATCGAGGTCGAAGTGTGGGAGATGCCCGAAGCCCGCTTCGGCAGCTTTGTCGCGGGCATTCCCGCGCCGCTCGGCATTGGCCGCACGGTACTGGCCGATGGCAGCAGCGTGCCCGGCTTTATCTGCGAGCCCGGCGGCCTTGCGGGCGCCACTGATGTCACCGCCTTTGGCGGCTGGCGCGCGTGGCGGGCTCACCAGGCCGCGATCCCCACTGAGCCTTAGCCGCGCTTGCAGGCTCAGGCGGGCGCATCGCCCGCCCCGATTTCCGTTGGCTTTACCTCCCACCCACCGTTGTTGACCGTGAGTTCGACCATGTTCGCCCCTACTACTGGCATGCTTCCCCGTCGTCCGCTTCGTCCATTGTTGCTGCGCGCCGTGCCGGCGTGCTTCGCCGCCTGCGCGCTGACTGCCTGCGCCACGCAAGCCCACGCGCAGGACAGCGGCCAGCCGGCCGATGCCGGCGCCGTCAAGCCCGCCGAGCCGGCCAGCCCCTACACGTTCACCGGCCATCTCGATGCGGTATCGCGCTACGTGCTGCGCGGCGCGACCACCACCTACGGCAACGGCGCCCCGTTGGGCAACGCCGGCGGCGACGCGCCGGAATCCTCGATACCGGCCTTGCAGTGGGGCGTGGACCTGGCGCACGAGAGCGGCTGGAGCATCGGCTATTGGGCGTCGATGATCAACTACTCGTACCAGCAGCTCGGCAACTCCTACAGCGACCGCTCGATCACGAGCTTCCAGACCGCCAAGTCGGTCGAGAACGATTTCTATGGCGCCTACAGCGGCAAGATCATCGGCGACCTTGGCTACACGGCAGGACTGACCGGCTACTACTACATCAATGGTTCGCACGCCAACGCGCTGGAGACAAAGCTTGGCTTGAGCTACGGTCCGTTCAGCCTCAACGCGCAGACGCTGCTCAACGACGTGGTATGGGGCAACAAGGGGGACACGTACTGGACGCTGGTCTATAGCACGACCCTGCCATACGGCATTACGTTCACCGGCACGGTCGGGGCTTATACGTACAAGAAGGAGGGCAAATACCTGGGCACTACGGATACGCTGACCGGGACTTCATGCGGGCCGCATAGCGCTTTTGTGGTCAATGGCTGCTTTGCAGGCAACACGCCCTCTAGCGGCGCTTTCCGGCATCTGACCCTGGCGCTGGCCGCGCCGATCCCGGGGACTCCCCTTAGTGCCGGGGTGCAGTGGATCATCGGCGGTTATAACCGGTTTGGCGTGCATCAGGAGAATCGGGTGATCGCTTCGGTTAGCTATGGGTTTTGAGGAAGAGGGTTGGGTCGGCTGTGGCGTATCGTTCCTGGCGAACGACTGCCCTCTCCCCCGGCCCTCATCCGCTGCGCCGGAGAGGGGCAAACCATCAGCATCGGTCGAGGCCGACAGGGCAAAACCCATTGGCTTCGCTTTCAGTGGCTCCTAGCCAAACCGCCCCTCTCCCCAACCCTCTCCCCATGAGGGGAGAGGGAGCGAGCAGCCGTCGTCATTCCAAACGGCTTTGGCGCATCCATATAGTTGTAGTTCACACCCTCTCAATACGTCTCCAAGTGCAGCCGCCCATCCTTCTTCAGCGCGGCACCCAGCGTGTCCCACGACAAACCCGCCTGCTGCGCCACGTCCCGCAAAGCCAGCACCACGCCCTCCTCCATGCTCTTCAGCCCGCAGACGTAGAAGCAGGTGTTCGGGTCCGCCAGCAACGGGCCCAGGTCGGCCGCGCGCTCGCGCATCACGTCCTGCACATAGCGCTTGGGCTGCCCCGGCGTGCGCGAGAATGCAAGGTTGATATCGATGAAGTCCCTGGGCAAGCTCTGCAGCGGGCCAAAGTAAGGCAGCTCCTCCTGCGTGCGTGCGCCGAAGAACAGCATCAGCTTGCCGCCCTCGAACTTGCCTGACTTGCGCAGCCGGCGGCGCCATTCCGTCATCGCGCGCATCGGTGCGCTGCCGGTGCCCGTGCAGATCATCACGATATTGGAGCGTGGATGGTTAGGCATCAGGAAGCTCGCGCCAAACGGCCCGATCACATCCACCTTGTCGCCCACCTGCAGGTCGCACATATAGTTCGACGCCACGCCGCGCACCGGATTGCCCTGGTGGTCTTCCAGCACGCGCTTGATGGTCAGCGAGATATTGTTGTAGCCGGGCCGCTCGCCATTGCGCGCACTGGCGAGCGAATACTGGCGCGCATGGTGCGGGCGCCCGCTGGCATCCACGCCGGGCGGCACGATGCCGATGGACTGGCCTTCCAGCACCGGGAACGGCGCGGTGCCGAAGTCCAGCACGATGTGGTGCGTATCGTAGTCACGCCCGACCGCGGTGACGCGCGCGTTGCCGACCACGGTGGCCGTGACGGAGCGAGCGGCGGACTTGGCGCCGTAGAGGTTGGTATAGGCGTGCGCCGCCGACCACGGCGGCACGGTGGCGCCGTATTGGGCGCTGGTGAATACGTCGTCGCCGGTGACAGCCGCAGGCAATGACACCGCCGCGGATTCGAGAACCGGTTCTGCATCCGCCGCCACGCCTTCCTCGGCAAGTTGCTCGGGCGAGAGGTCGTCAGGCAGCGTGTCCCAGCCAAACTGCTCGACGATGCTGTATGCCTTGGCGCGCGGCATGGTGCGCCAGTTGTCAATCGAGCCGGTCGGGCATGGTGAGATGCAGGCCATGCAGCCGTTGCACTTGTCCGCATCGACCACGTAGTTGCGCGAATCGTGGGAGATGGCGGCGACCGGGCAGGTGGCCTCGCAGGTATTGCAGCGGATGCAGATCTCGGGGTCGATCAGGTGCTGCCTGATGACCTGGATGTCGGACATGTCCATGGCGAACTCCGGGGGTGATGCGACCCCTGTGGCCGGGGCCTTCGGGCGTGGGGCCCGCAAGCCCTCGCGCCACTGTCTTCTTGCGTGCCGCTCAGTTGAAGCGCACGTACTCGAAATCCACCGGCTGGCGGTTGATGCCCATCACCGGCGGCGCGATCCAGCCGGCGAACTTGCCGGGTTCCACCACGCGGCCCATCAGGCTCGCCACATAGGCGCGGTCGGTCTCGCTCGGCAGCCACTGGTCGACGTTGGCTTTCCATTCCGCATCCGAGATCACCCGGCCATCCGGCGAGATCTTCACGCCGGAGAGTGCGCCGATATTGCGGTGGAACGCCTTGTGCGGGACCTTCAGGCGCAGCGGGATGCCGGCCTTGTCGATGACGCGGTTCCAGCGGTCCACGCCGGCCACGCTGTCCTTGATGTAATCGTCGCGCAGCACTTCGTTGAGCGCGTTGAGCATCGGCACTTCCTTCTCGACCAGCTGGCCGCCGGTGGCCTGCAGGACCTTGTACGTCTGCCCCTTGAGCACGTGGTCGTCGGTGCGCTTGCCTTCCTCGTAGCGGCCCTTGAGGCCGGTGCTGTAGAAGGTGGCGGCGTTGCTCGACTCATCCGCGCCGAACAGGTCGATGGTCACGCTGTAGTGGAAGTTCAGGTAGCGCTGGATGGTCGGCAGGTCGATCACGCCGGCGGCGCGCAGGCGGGCCGGGTCATCGGTCTTGAGCTCGTTCATCACCTGGCAGGTGCGCTGGATCACGCGCGACACGCCGCTCTCGCCAACGAACATGTGGTGCGCTTCCTCGGTCAGCATGAACTTGGTGGTGCGGGCAAGCGGATCGAACGAGCTCTCGGCCAGCGCGCACAACTGGAACTTGCCGTCGCGGTCGGTGAAGTAGGTAAACATGAAGAACGACAGCCAGTCCGGGGTCTGTTCGTTGAACGCCTGCAGGATGCGCGGGTTGTCCTGCTGGCCGCTGCGGCGCTCCAGCAGCGCTTCGCCTTCTTCGCGGCCGTCGCGGCCGAAATACTTGTGCAGCAGGTAGACCATGGCCCACAGGTGGCGGCCTTCTTCCACGTTGACCTGGAACAGGTTGCGCAGGTCGTACATGCTCGGCGCGGTCAGGCCGAGGTGGCGCTGCTGCTCCACCGATGCGGGTTCGGTATCGCCCTGCGTGACGATGATGCGGCGCAGGTTGGCGCGGTATTCGCCGGGGACGTCCTGCCAGGCGTCTTCCCCCTTGTGGTCACCGAAGTGGATCTTGCGGTTGGCCTCGGCGGGGTTCAGGAAAATGCCCCAGCGATAGTCCGGCATCTTCACGTGGCCAAAGTGCGCCCAGCCCTGCGGGTCGACGCTGATAGCGGTGCGCAGGTAGATATCGAAATCCTGCGAGCCGTCCGGGCCCATGTCGTTCCACCAGCTCAGGTAGTTGGGCTGCCATTGCTCGAGCGCGCGCTGCAGCGTGCGGTCTTCGCTGAGGTTGACGTTGTTGGGGATCTTGTCGCTGTAGTTGATGCTGGACATCATGGTCTCCGGGCTGGCTATGCGTTGGATGCGGCGTGTTCGGGTTCGGCTTCGGGTCAGGCTTCGTGTGCGATTGCAGGATTGCAGGTCAGACGCGGTTCCAGTCGAACGCGGCCTTGTCACCCTTGCCGTAGACCTTGAGCGCGCCCTTCTCGCCCACCGCGTTGGGGCGCTGGAAGATCCAGTTCTGCCAGGCGGTGAGCCGCCCGAAGATGCGGGTGAACATGTTTTCCTGGCCGTTGAAGCGCAGGTTGGCTTCCATGCCGGTCAACGCATCCGGCGACATGGCCGCGCGCTCTTCCAGCGCGATGCGCACCTCGTCGGTCCAGTCGATGTCGTCCGGGTTGGCGGTGACGAGGCCCACCGCGAATGCGGCGTCGGCGTCCAGCGGCTGGCCGGCCTTGGCGCGCACCGCGTCCAGCGCCGGTTGCTCGTCATAGAAGCGCCGGCCCAGGCGGCTCTGCCCGGTCACCATCGGGTACAGCCCGAAATTGGTCTCGGCCACGGTGATCCTGGGCGCGCGCGCTTCGTCGTCCGGCAACGCCAGGTGGTAGCTGCGGTCGCACGCCAGTGCCAGCTCAAGGAAGGTGCCGGCAAAGCAGGAGCCCGGCTCGATCAGCGCGAACAGGCTGCGCGAGGACACATCCAGGCGGGAGAACGTGCGGCGCAGCAGGCCGATGGTCTCGCGCACCAGCCAGTGATCCTTGTTGGCCAGCAGCGTGGCGTCCATGGCCAGCACGTTGGCGGCATCGCCTTCGGTCTTGATCAGCCAGGTGCCGATCTCGAGTTCGTTGGTGCGCATCGACAGGATGGCGTCTTCCAGTTCGCGCGCCAGTTGCAGCGGGTACCAGGCGGCGCCGGCCTCGGCGATGGCGCTGACGCTCGTGGGCTGCGTGGCAGATGGGCCTTTCACGATGAAGGTAGCCTTGCGCGCCGCGCGGTCGATCTCTACGGTGACGTGGGTGTAGCGCAGCGCGTCGGCCTCCAGCGTGCGCGCGACCGGGGTCAGCGCCACGCCGCTGGCGTTCGCCGGGCGGTCGCTCTGCGCGGCCAGGGCCAGGGCGCGCTCCTGTACCTTCTGCGCGAACACAGCAGGCTTGGCGATGTCGTCCACCAGGCGCCAGTCCTTGGCACGCTGGCCGCGCACGCCTTCGGTGGTGGTGCAGAAGATATCCGCGAGGTCGTGGCGCACATGGCGCTTGTCGGTCACGCGGGTCAGCCCGCCGGTGCCGGGCAGCACGCCCAGCAGCGGCACTTCGGGCAGGCTCACGGCAGAGGAGCGGTCGTCCACCAGGATGATCTCGTCGCAGGCCAGCGCCAGCTCATAGCCGCCGCCGGCACAGGCGCCATTGACCGCGGCGAGGAACTTCAGTCCGCTGTGCCTGGAGGAGTCTTCCAGCCCGTTGCGCGTCTCGTTGGTGAACTTGCAGAAGTTCACCTTCCAGGAGTGGCTGGAGACGCCCAGCATGAAAATATTGGCGCCGGAGCAGAACACCTTGTCCTTGCCGCTGGTGACCACCACGGTGCGCACCTCGGGATGCTCGAAGCGGATGCGGTTGACCGCATCGTTGAGCTCGATGTCGACGCCGAGGTCGTAGCTGTTGAGCTTGAGCTTGTAGCCGGGACGCAGGCCGGCGTTCTCATCGATGTCTACCGCCAGCGTGGCAATGGGGCCGTCGAACGTCAGCTTGAGGTGCTTGTACTGGGACGGGTCAGTCTGGTATTCGACGCGGGGGGCGGTAGTCATGGCTGTGTCTCCTCAGCAATGAAGCACAATAGTGCATGGATCGGGTGTTAGTGAACGAACTATAGTTCATGCACTAAAAATCCGTCAAGCAATATTGTGCATCTACCCACAAAAGAGTCAGAGCGGCAACTGCAGTGCGTAGCGGACCCGCTCCCGCAACGTCAGGAAGGTGGAGTCCAGCGGCTCGGCGCTGGTGTCGACACTGAAATCCGCCTTGGAATAGAAGGCGGCACGGCCGGCCAGGATGTGGCGCAGGTCTTCCATGGCCTCCTTGCTGGCGGCCATCGGCCGGAAATCGCCCTGGGCGCGCACGCGGTTCATGTGATCTTCCGGGCTCGCCTGCAGCCACACCGTGGTGCAATGGGCCAGCAGCAGGTTAAAGGTGGCGGGGTCGGATACCAGGCCGCCGGGGGTGGCGATCACCGCTTCGGGATAGATCTGGATGGCCTCTTCCAGCGCGCGCCGCTCGTAGCGGCGATAGGCGTTCATGCCGTACAGCCCCTGGATTTCCGAGATGCTGCAGCCGGCAAACTTCTCGATCTCGCGGCTGAGCTCCACAAAGGGAAAGCCCAGTTCCTCGGCCAGCATGCCGCCCAGCGTGGACTTGCCGGCGCCGCGCAGCCCGATCAGCGCCACGCGCGGGCTGCGCGCGGCGTTGCCGCCCCCGGTGCCGAGCAACTCGCCAACGGCAATGCGCACGCGGCGCAGCGTGCCTTCGTCGCGGTGTTCCAGCAGTTCCCGGATCAGCAGCCATTCGGGCGATGAGGTGGACACATCGCCAAGCAGCTCGGCCAGCGAGCAGTGCAGCGCCGAGGCGATTTGCAGCAGCACCAGGATGGACGCATTGCCGCTGCCGTACTCCAGGTTGGCCAGATGCCGCTCCGACACACCCGCGGCCAGCGCCGTGGCCTTGCGGGTCAAGCCACGGCGCGAGCGGAGCTCACGCACGCGCTCGCCCAATGCGACGAGAAAGGCGTTTTTCTCGGCCCCGCCCGCTTCTGTGGCGCTGCCGTTGCCTTGCGCGGCATCGGCGTCGTGCTCGTCAGCAGCCTCCCGCGTTAACCCGGGAACATGCAATATAGTGCTTGACATGGTTTCTTCGCGGCTCTATGTTTCACACATGCACAATAATGCATGGAGCGCGGGTATGCAACCCGGCTAAGTCCAACGGAGCCCCTTTCATGTCCCCAACCGAATTCCGCGAGCAGATCGCGCGGCTCACGGCCCGCATTGCCGGCCGCCCTCTCGATGCCGCCCTGGATACCTGGCTGAATGCCGAGCATGGCGCAGGCAGCACCACGTACTCCGAACTGAAGGACGCATGCCTGGCCGGCGTGGCCGAGGGCTGGCTGTGCGAGCGCGAAGGTGGCGGCATCCGCTATGGCCGCATCTTCAAGCCGGCCGAGGACCTCCACGGCTTCTCCGTCGATGTGGTCGACATGACAGACATCGCCGGCCCGCATCACGCGCACCCCAACGGCGAGATCGACCTGATCATGCCGATCGACGACACCGCCGAGTTCGACGGCCGCCCCGCCGGCTGGCTGGTCTGCCCGCCAGGCAGCGCGCACCGGCCCACCGTCAGCCATGGCCGCGCGCTCGTGCTCTACCTGCTGCCCGAAGGCCGCATCGACTTCACCCGCTGAGATCCCCTCCATGACCGAACTGCTCTCCAACTATCTCGGCGGCCGCTGGCAAGCCGGCTCCGGTGCCGGCGCAACGCTGTCCGACCCCGTGCTGGGCAATGCGCTGGTGCGCGTGGACGCCACCGGCCTGGACCTTGCCGCCGGCTTTGCCTTTGCGCGGGAGCAAGGCGGCGCCGCGTTGCGCGCCATGACCTACCGCGAGCGCGCCGCCATGCTGGCCGCCATCGTCAAGATCCTGCAGGCCAACCGCGATGCCTATTACGAGATCGCCACCGCCAACAGCGGCACCGTGCACAACGATTCCGCCGTGGATATCGATGGCGGCATCTTTACCCTCGGCACCTACTCCAAGCTCGGCGACGCGCTGGGCGACCGGCGCTACCTGATCGACGGCGATGCGGCGCGGCTCGGCAAGGACCCGCTGTTCCAGTCGCAGCATGTGCTGGTGCCCACGCGTGGCGTGGCGCTATTGATCAACGCCTTCAACTTCCCGAGCTGGGGCTTGTGGGAAAAGGCCGCGCCGGCACTGCTGGCGGGCGTGCCCGTGATCGTGAAGCCCGCGACGGCCACCGCCTGGCTGACCCAGCGCATGGTCAGGGACGTGGTGGATGCCGGCGTGTTGCCCCCCGGCGCGCTGTCGGTGGTGTGCGGCAGCGCGGCCGGGCTGCTGGACCAGTTGCAGCCGTTCGACGTGGTCTCCTTCACCGGCTCGGCCGAGACCGCCGCGCTGATCCGCTCGCACGCGGCGGTGACGAAGCGCTCGGTGCGCGTCAATATCGAGGCCGACAGCGTCAACTCGGCCCTGCTGCTGCCCGGCGAGGCCGCCGGCAGCGAAGCGTTCGACCTGCTGGCCAAGGAGGCCGCGCGGGAGATGACCGTCAAGTCCGGGCAGAAATGCACGGCCATCCGCCGCATCTTCGTGCCCGAGGCGCTGTATGGCGCTGCCGCCGACGCCATCGGCGCCCGCCTGGCCAAGATCACAGTGGGCAATCCCCGCAATGAATCGGTGCGCATGGGCGCGCTGGTCAGCCGGGCGCAACTCGCGTCCGTGCGCGATGGGCTCACCTATCTGCAGGTGCAAGCCGAGGTGCTGCACGACGGCGCCAAGCACGCGCTGGTCGATGCCGATCCGGCCGTGGCCTGCTGCATCGGGCCCACGCTGCTGGGTGCGCGCAACGCGGATGCCGCCGATCGCGTGCACGACACCGAGGTGTTTGGCCCCGTGGCCACGCTGGTGCCCTACCGCGATAGCGCGCATGCGCTGGCGCTGGTGCGCCGGGGCCAGGGTTCGTTGGTGGCATCGCTATACGGCAGCAATGCCGATGCGCTGGCCGCCGCCGCGGTGGAACTGGCCGACAGCCACGGCCGCGTCCACGTGATCTCTCCCGAGGTGGCCCAGCTGCATACCGGCCACGGCAACGTCATGCCGCAATCGCTGCACGGCGGGCCCGGCCGCGCCGGTGGCGGCGAAGAACTAGGCGGGCCGCGCGCGCTGAATTTCTATCATCGGCGCAGCGCCGTGCAGGCCAGCACCAACGTGCTGGCACAGCTGTAGCGCATCCATCTAGCGCCTATACAGCGCCTATACAGCGCCAAAGAGGCAAACCCACCGAGGCATCGATCCATCGATGCACCCATAAGGGGAGACAAGCATGACCGCCGAACCACAAGTCCAGCCGCCCGGCACGCCGTTCAACTTCGCCCAGCACCTGATCGCGTGCAACGCGCAGCGGCCCGGCAAGACCGCCTACATCGACGACCACGGCACGATGAGCTACGGCGAGCTGGCCGAGCGCATCCGCCGCGTTGCCGCCGCGCTGCAGGCCCTCGGCATCCATCGCGAAGAACGCGTGCTGCTGCTGATGCACGATGGCAACGACTGGCCCGTGTGCTTCCTCGGCGCGATGTACGCCGGCATCGTGCCCGTGGCGGTCAACACGCTGCTCACCGCCGACGACTACGCCTATATGCTGCAGCACAGCCGCGCGCAGGCCGTGCTGGTATCGGGCACGCTGCTGCCCGTGCTGCAGCAGGCCATCGCCCAGGGCGGCCACGAAGCCGGCACCGTGATCGTCTCGCAGCCAACCGCCCCGCTGGCCGATGGCATGGTCGCGCTCGATGCGCTGATCGAGCGCCACGCGCCGCTGTCCGCGCCGGCGGCCACGGGCCCCGACGACCCCGGCTTCTGGCTCTATTCGTCAGGCTCCACCGGACGCCCCAAAGGCGTGCTGCACAGCCAGGGCAACCCGTACTGGACCGCCGAGCTCTATGCCAAGCCCGTACTCTCGCTGGGCGAGGCCGACATCTGCTTCTCGGCCGCCAAGCTTTACTTTGCCTACGGGCTCGGCAACGGCCTGACCTTCCCGCTCAGCGTGGGCGCCACGGTCGTGCTGATGGCCGAGCGGCCAACCCCGGAGGCCACGTTCAAGCGCTGGCTGGACTATCAGCCGACCGTGTTCTTCGGTGCGCCGACCGGCTACGCGGGCATGCTCGCCGCGCCCGGGCTGCCAGCGCGCGATCAGGTCTCGCTGCGCCTGTGCTCCTCCGCCGGCGAGGCCCTGCCGGCCGATCTGGGCGAGCGCTTCACCGCGCATTTCGGTTGCGAAATCATCGACGGCATCGGCTCCACGGAGATGCTGCATATCTTCCTGTCCAACCGCCCCGGGCAGGTTCGCTATGGCACCACGGGCTGGCCGGTGCCGGGCTATGCGGTGGAGCTGCGCGACGAAGACGGCCACGCCGTGCCCGACGGCGATGTGGGCGACCTCTATATCCAGGGTCCGAGCGCGGCGTTGATGTACTGGGGCAACCGGGAGAAATCCCGCGAGACCTTCCGCGGCGGCTGGACCAAGAGCGGCGACAAGTACGCGCGCAACGCCGACGGCAGCTACAGCTACGCCGGGCGCAGCGACGACATGCTCAAGGTCAGCGGCATCTATGTCTCCCCGTTCGAAGTGGAAGCCACGCTGGCGCAGCACCCCGCGGTGCTCGAAGCCGCCGTGATCGGCGTGCCGGACTCGGCCGGCCTCACCAAGACCAAGGCATTCGTGGTCCTCAAGGCCGGTGCACAGGTCAGCGAGGCGGAGCTGAAGGCCTTCGTCAAGGAACGGCTCGCGCCCTACAAGTACCCGCGCGTCATCGAGTTCGTTGCCGCACTGCCCAAGACGGCCACGGGCAAGATCCAGCGCTTCAGGCTGCGCGAGCTGGAAGGCGCGCCAGCCTGAGCAGATAGGCCAAAGCCGTTCGCCATGACGACGGCTGTCACTCCCTCTCCCCTCATGGGGAGAGGGTTCGGGAGAGGGGCGGTTTGGCCAGGAGCCCCTTGAAGCGAAGCCAACGGTGTTGACAGCACCACGGCATAGCGGGCGCCCGCCCTCTCCCCCAGCCCCTCATACGCTGCGCGGGAGAGGTGGGGGCAAACCACCAAAAAACACAAGGAGACAAAGCATGCGACAAATCGATGTCCACAAGCTGGCCGACGAGGCCCGTTTCAACCGCTTCCACGGCCTGGTACTGCTCTGGTGCGCGCTGATCATCATCTTCGACGGCTATGACCTGGCCGTGGTGGGGATCGCGCTGCCGTCGATCATGAAGAGCATGGGCGTGGACGCCACCAGCGCCGGCTTCATGGTCAGCGCCGCGCTGTTCGGCATGATGTTCGGTGCGATCTTCATGGGCACCGTGGCCGACCGCATCGGGCGGCGCCGCGCCATCGCCATCTGCATCCTGCTGTTCAGCGTCTTCACCGCGGCGGCGGGCTTCACCAGCGATCCCGTCACGTTCAGCGTCACGCGCTTCCTGGCCGGCCTGGGCATCGGCGGCGTGATGCCGAACGTGGTGGCGCAGATGACCGAATACTCGCCGCGCAAGCTTCGCGGGACCATGGTCACGCTGATGTTCAGCGGCTACTCGGTCGGCGGCATGCTGGCCGCCCTGCTCGGCAAAGGCATGATTGAAAACTACGGCTGGCAATCGGTCTTCATGGCCGCCGGCCTGCCGGCGCTGCTGATCCCGGTCATCCTGAGATCCTTGCCGGAGTCCATGCCCTTCCTGATCAAATCGGGCCAGATCGACGCGCTCAAGCACATCGCCTCCCGCCTGGAGCCGGGCTACCAGCCCCAGCCCGGCGACCAGTTCGCCCTGCCCGCCGGGGACAAGGCCGGCGATGCGCCCATCGGCAAACTGTTCCAGGACGGACGCGGCTTTTCCACGGTGATGTTCTGGGTGGCGTTCTTCATGTGCCTGTTCATGGTTTACGCGCTCAGCTCCTGGCTGGCCAAGATGATGGCCGGCGCAGGCTATAGCCTGGGCTCGGCGCTCACCTTCGTGCTGGTGCTGAACTTCGGCGCCATGGTCGGCGCCATCGGCGGCGGCTGGCTGGCGGACCGCTTCAATATCAAATACGTACTGGTCGGCATGTACGCCCTGGCCGCGGTATCCATCACGCTGCTGGGCTACCCGGTGCCCACCGCGCTGCTGTTCGTGCTGGTGGCGCTGGCCGGTGCGTCGACGATCGGCACGCAGATCGTCACCTACGCCTATGCGGGGCAGTTCTACCCGATGGCGGTCCGCGCCACGGGTATCGGCTGGGCTTCGGGCATCGGGCGCAGCGGGGCCATCCTGGCGCCGATCGTGATCGGCGCGCTGGTGGGCATGTCGCTGCCGCTGCAGCAGAACTTCGTGGCCATCGCCATTCCTGCGGTGATCGCGATGATGGCGGTTCTGCTGATCGATCATCGGCGCTCGGCGTCGGCGCAGCATGGAGATGGCAAGGCAGGGCATGTGGCACCCGTAGCGCTGGTGGCGGGGTCAGGCACAACCTCGTAGTTGGGCGCGCGCGGCGCAGGCGCCGCCTCGGCGGCACTTGCGGGTAAGATCGCGGTTCCCGTCGCCCGGATTGAGGGGGCGCATCCCGAACGTGCATTCAAACCCAACAATGACCCCATTTCGCGGAAAGCTTCGGACGCGGCATCTGGAGATCATTCTCTCCGTCGCGGAGCTTGGAAACCTGTCCAAGGCCGCCGAGCAATTGCACATGACGCAGTCCGGCCTCTCCCGCGCAGTTTCCGAGGTCGAGGAGATCGTTGCCGGAAAGCTATTCGAGCGCTCCGCGAAGGGCATGATCGCCACGGCGCTCGGGACCGCGATGTGCCGCCATGCGGCATTGCTCCTGAGCGGCTTCCACAAGGCCGAGGCGGATCTGGGCGCCATCGCCAGGGGCGATCTCGGCAATATGATCCTGGGTTGCTTTTCGATGTTCAGCAGGTGGCCGCTAGCGGAAGCCATCCTGCTGTTCAGGCAGGCGAATCCTCGCGTGGAGATCACGGTAGAGGTCGGGTCGCACGAGGCCCTGATCGAGAAGCTGGATGCAGGCGCTATCGACCTGCTCATCAGCCGCACCCCGAGAAGCCAGAGCGCGGAAACCTACCGGACTGCCACTCTGGTGCATGACGGCATCGTGCTTGCATGCGCACCGGATCATCCGCTGGCCAGGCAGGATGTCGATCTCGCTACGTGCGTCCAGTACCCCTGGATCTCCGCGCCACCAGGAAGCATCTTTCGCGAAATGCTGGTGAATGAAGTCCGGGAAGCCGGTCTCCCGGCCCCTGAGATCGTGGGCGCGCTCTCGCTGGAACTAGGGCGCGAGCTGATCTCGCGCGGCCACTTCCTGTGGCAACTCCCGGAAAGCGCGGCACGCTTCATGGCCGCGCACAATGAGGTTTGCATCCTCCCGCTGTCGTTTAACCTCAGCCCTGGTCCGCTATCGGCCATCTGGCGGCGCGACCGGACCAGCACGCGACAGATGCGCAGCTTCATCCTCAGCCTGCGGCGCGTGGTCGAGTCATCCTGGGGTGCCGGCAACCCCTGAGCATCCGGCTCGTCCCGTTTGCGGGCACCCCGACTCGCCGTCAATCACACCCGCAGCGCACTGCTGCCCTTGCGGCCTTCCAGCGCCGGGGCACGCGTTCGCCTTCCTTCTTTCAATCTTCCTCAAGTTTTCTCAAACATATCGGCTGCCTGCGTGAGGCCATGCGACCTACGCATGAGGCTTCTCAAATTCGTCATGTCCTGCCGCTCCGGCTTCGCTCTACCATCGGCGACGGGTAAAGACATCGCCTATGCGGCACGTCTTGGCCGGACAGAAAAGAGGTCGCCGCGCAATGCGCTGAGCGGATCCAACCCAATCCACGAAAGGAGGAAACGATGACGAAGAGAGGCTGTAGGCCCGCCATCCCGGGGAGTGCATTTCCGCGAGCCCATCTGCGCCAGCTATGCCTGGCAAGCCTGGCGACAACCGCACTGGGCGTGGCGCCCAATGCGGGGGCCGCGCAACCCAACGGCATTTCGCTCAGCGGCCTGGTAGCGGCGGGCCCCACCATGACGTCGAACGTCGGTGGAGCGTCCCGCTACGGCGTCGACTCCGCTCCGTACCGGCCCAACTACATCGCCATGAACGGATCCGAAACGCTGTCGCAGGATATGGCGGCTTATTTCAGGCTGGCTGGCCGATTCTTTGCGAACAACGGCCAGACGGTCGGGCAACTCTTCAACACCAACGCCATTGTCGGGCTGCGCGGCTCGCTGGGCGACCTGGCCCTGGGATACACCCGCGATTTCATGTTCGACTACCTGACGATTCCTGGCTTCAGCGGCTCATGGTTCGGCGGCATCTGGGGCAGTCCGCAGGGGCCCTTCCTGAACTTCGGCGGCGTCTATAGCCCAGCTCGCATCGGTTCATTCGACGCGGACCGGACCAACGGCGAAGCGCTGGCCAATGCGATGAAGTACACGAAGCAGTTCGGGCCACTCAAGCTTGGCGCGATGTATGCCTTGGGCGAGCGCACCAGCTCGATCCACGACGGCAGCACCTACAGCCTTGGCGCTCTCTATGAAACCCCGCGCTATGGCGCCGCCGCCGTTTATACGGATTTCAGGGATAGCGGCACGCCGACCAGCCACGCACGCTTCCAGACGATGGGCTTGGGGGCGAAGTGGAACATCGACGAAGCGACGATTGCGGGGGCGGACGCCAAGGCGTTTATCAACGGCGCCGCCGGCCCGTCGGACAACAGCAAGCAGGTGCTGTCCGGGCTCTTTATCGAGCACGCATTCTGAGCGGACAAGGAGAGCCAGCCATGAAGAATCCCCCATTGCGCGTCGATCCCCAGGATATCTCCGAGGTGATCGACAACATCCCGCCCAACCGGCGTCGCCGCAGCATCGTCGCCATCTGCTTTGCCGTGGTTGCGCTCGAAGGCTTCGATGCGGCCATCATCGGCTTCATAGCGCCGCAGATTGCCACGCACTTCGGCGCGAAGCCGGCCGAGATCTCCGCTGCCATCGCAGCGGGCATGTTCGGGCTGCTGCTTGGCTACATCACCGCGGGGAGCGTTGCGGATACGCGAGGACGAAAGCCTGTGCTCGTTGCCGGCACATTCGCCTTTGCGCTCGCCACGCTCGCCTGCGCGTTCAGCGCGTCGCTGGTCCAGTTGGTGGCCTGGCGATTCATGACCGGCGTGGGCGTCGGCGTGGCGATGCCCGCCGTCGCCGCGCTGCTGGCGGAGTTGCTGCCGGCCCGCCGGCGCGCATCCGCGCTTTCCGGCGTGTTCTGCGGATTCCTGTTCGGCTCGGCCGTGGCGGGATTCCTGACCGGGCAACTGATCGATGCGATCGGCTGGCAGGGGCTGTTTCTCCTCGGTGGCATCGGGCCGCTCCTGCTCGTCCCCGCCATCCTTGCGCTCCTGCCCGAATCGCCAAAGTTCCTGGTGCAGATTGGCGCCGCTTCGGACCGGATCGCCGCCGCGCTTGCCAGGCTAGGTGCGTCCCAGGCTGGCACAGCGCTGTTCAAGACGCCAACGCCTTCGGTTGAGATCACGAAGGGGAGCGTGGCGCAGCTGTTCGGTTCGCAGTACAGGTCGGCCACGATGCTGCTGTGGCTGCTGATGTTCCTGATCTTGGGGAGCTTCTACGTCATCGCCAGCTGGTTGCCCACCTTGATCAAGAGCAGCGGGGAGAGCGTTGCCGTTGCGTCCGGGACGGCAACGCTATTCCAGTTTGGCGGCCTGGTTGGCGCGGTGGTAGGTGCCTTCGCCATCCGGCGCATCGCGCCGTTGAAGTTTATCGGGATCGCCTTGCTGATCGGTGCGGCCAGCCCGCTCCTGATCGCCTCGCCCGATGCCACCGCAAGGTACGCCATCGCCGTGTTCTGCTCGGGCTTTTTGATCAGCGGACCTATCGTCGTGCTCAACGCCGTGGCGGTTGCTGCCTACCCCACGCAGATACGTTCCGTGGGCGCGGGCTGGGCCAGCGCGCTAGGCCGCATCGGTTCGCTGGCGGGCGCGGGCTCCGTCGGGCTGTTGATCAATTCCGGCGTGGGACTGGCCGAGATCATCGCGGCCGTCAGCGCCACGGTGCTGGTGTGCGCCGCGATCGTACCGTTCCTTTTTCGTAAATTGCGTGAACCTGGAGTCTGATCCCATGCATGTCAAAGAGAAGTCCGTCGTGTTGTCCTTGTCCACCGGCGCCATCCGTGGCGAGGCGTCAGATGGCGTCTTTGCGTTTCGCGGAGTGCCATATGGTGATCGGGCCCAGCCCGGGAACCGGCTGTCCGAAGTGAAGCCGCCGTCCGCGTGGACTGGCGAACGCGATGCCACCGCGCCCGGCGCCGTCTTCCCGCAAGCGCCTTCGCGGCTGGCTAATGTCATGGGCAACGGCATCGACCGCAGCCCGCAATCCGAAGACGCATTCCTCCTCAATGTGTGGGCGCCGCAAGATGCGCAGCGTCGGCCCGTTTTCGTCTTTATCCACGGTGGCGGCTTTCTCAGCGGCGGCGGCACGGCCGCATGGTATGACGGCGAGCGCGTGGCCAGGGAAAGCGGGATGGTTGTGGTAACGGTCAACTACCGGCTTGGCGCGCTAGGACATTTCACGGATGCCCGCGATGCGCGCGGCGCCAATCGCGCCGTTCGCGACCTGATCCGCGCGCTCGAGTGGGTGCAGGAGCATATCAGCCGGTTTGGCGGCGATCCGGCGAGCGTCACGGTGGGCGGCCAGTCGGCCGGGGCCTATTACGCCTGGTTGCTTGGCGTCAGCCCTGCGTCGAAAGGGCTGCTCCACAGGAATGCCATGTTCAGCCTGCCGGCCTTGCCGCCGCTGGCGCCCGAAGACGCATATCGGACCAGTCTCGCGCTGCTCGACGCCGCAGGCGAGCAAGACATCGGCGCATTGTCTGTCACGGGCATCCTTGCCGCGCAAAGCCAGTTGATGCGCGCACGTGCCAGGTTCGGCGAGGTATCGGTCGGCTTCCGGCCGGTGGCAGAGGATGGCCTGGTCCCCGACTGGCTCTTCGACCTGCCGCGCGCGGCCAGGGAGGCACACGTGTCGTCGTCGCTGCTGGGCTTCACGGCGGACGAGAATGCCGCCTTCATGGCGGCGGCGCCCGAGGTAGTGCATGCCACGGAGCCGCAGGTCAAGGCATGGTTCGAGACCAGTTTCGGGGCGGACGCGATGAAGCACTACGCGGCCTTTGCCGCCGCGCGCCCGGATCACACGCCGTACACCCAGCTGGTCGATGCGAGCGGGTATCGCCTGTTCGGCGCCGCGGCACGCGAGATCGCAAGCGCGTTCGCCACCGCCGGCAAGCCGGTCTATCCGTACCGGTTCAGCGTGCAGAGCCGTGTGCCAAATCTCATGAGCCCGCACTGCCTGGAACTGCCTTTCCTGTTCGGCAACCGCAACGACTGGCTTGATGCCCCCATGATGGCGAACATCCCCGACGAAACGTTCGAGAAGGTGGGCGCCGAGTTCCGCCTGGGGATATCAAGCTTTGCCAGGACGGGCAAGCCGGCAACGCTGTCCGGTGCCACGTGGCTGCCCTTCGATGTCGCCGAGCCACGTATCGCAGACTTCAAGGATCACGGCACTAGCTGGATGGCGTGGCACCCCTTGCTTGCCGCTTGGCGCCTGCCATGATCCGGGTCGCGCACTGCCCGCGCAGGATCCGGTCGTGTCCGACCCCACGATAGACGCCATGCAAGGCGCATTGTCGACTTGCTGGCGCGTGGCCGGGTATCTTCTCCACGCGATGCAGCTGGCGGCTGGTGCCGGCCTCATTCTGTGCGGCGACAGACATTCGACGCGCGCTCCCTGCCCCAGACTCGTCCCCGTACGTGAGTGGCCCCTAGCACCGTACCTTCGCCCCGCCATGCCCTTTCCCTGGCTGGCGGGGCTCCTTTCATTTACGGCTGGGAAGACCTCACCGGGCCAGCCGCGCCCCCGGCCACATCCGCACAACCAGCGCCCCGATTGCCGTCGCGGTCGACAACAGCGTCACGGCCATCCAGCCCCAGCGCGCCAGCAGCAGGCTGCCCAGCGCGGCGCCGGCCGCCATCCCCACGAACATGCCGACGAACAGGACCGCATTGAGGCGGCTGCGGGCGCCGGGCTCGATCCCGTAGACGATGGTCTGGTGGGCGACCAGCGTCACTTGCACGCCAAGGTCGAAGCCGAGCGCGCTGGCCGCGATCAGCCACAGCCGTGCGTGCGGTGCGAGCAGCGGCGAGAGCAGCATCCCGGCGAACGAGATCGCGGTCAGCGCGATGCCCAGGCGGGTGACCAGCTCCGGGCCTTTGCGGTCGGCCAGGCGGCCCGCCAGCGGTGCGGCGAGCGCGCCGGCGGCACCGGCCAGGCCGAACGCGCCGGCGGCCGCGCTGCCCAGGTGGAACGGCGCGCCGTGCAGCATCACGGCCAGGGTCGACCAGAATGCGCTGAATCCGATCGACAGCAGCCCCTGCGACAGCGTCGCCCGGCGCAGCGCGCCGTGCTTCTTCCACAGCTTGCCCAGCGAGCCCAGCAGCGCGCTGTATGCGAGGTGCGTGGTGGGCTTGAAGCGCGGCAGGCCGCGCGCGGCCACCAGGCCAATCAGCGCGATGCTGGCCGCCGCGATCACGAACATGATGCGCCAGCCGAAGTGCTCCGCCACAAACCCGCTGAGCACGCGCGAGAGCAGGATGCCGAGCAGCAGCCCGGTCATCACGGTGCCGACGACCTTGCCCCGGTCTGGCGCCAACGTGGCGGCGGCCGGCACGATGTCTTGCGCCATCGTCGCGGCCAGGCCAATCGCCAGGCTGGTGGCCAGCAGCAGCCCGATGCCGGAGGCGGCGCCGCTGGCCAGCAGCGCGACGCTGAGCACGGCGGCCTTGGCCAGGATGATGCGCCGGCGGTCGTAGCGGTCGCCCAGCGGGGCCAGCAGCAGGATGCCCAGCGCATAGCCTAGCTGCGTGAGCGTGGGCACCAGGCCGACTGCCCGGTTGGACGCGCCAATTTCCGGGCCTAGCACGCCAAGCATGGGCTGGCTGTAGTACAGCGACGCCACGGCAAGGCCGGCGCCCGCGGCAAGCAGCAGGACCAGCCGTGCAGGCAAGCCGGTGGCGGGGGAATCCGCCGTGTGCGCTGTGTGCGCGGCAGCGGTTGTATGTGTAGCTTGAATGGAAGACATCGCGTTAGCCCTCAGATTGAAAACATGGCTGGAGTTTGCCGGTGGCCCACGGCACGCGGTAGTACTACACTTCGCACAATGCCTATACGCCGGGCGCATGACCAAGAGCCGCCAAGCCACAAACCATGAAACCGCAGCCCTCCGCCCCAGCCGCCCCCTCCGCCCCCTCTGCCCCCTCGGCTCCCTCTGCCGACCGCATCGAGCTGATGCAGACCTTCGTGCGGATCGTCGAAGCCGGCAGCCTGTCGGCGGCGGCCGCGCAACTGGGCACCACCCAGCCCACCATCAGCCGCCGCCTGCAAAGCCTGGAGCGCTCGCTTGGCCTGCGCCTGCTGCAGCGCTCCACCCATGCGATGAAGCTCACCGAGGATGGCGAGCGCTGCTTCGACCGCGCCAAGGAGCTGGTGGCGGGCTGGGAGGCGTTCGAGGCGGACCTGCGCGGCGCCGGCGACGAGCCCGAGGGCACGCTGCGGGTGGTGGTGCCCCATGCCTTCGGCCAGCAGCAACTGGTCGGGCCGCTGGCGGAATTCCTGCGCCGTCACTCACGGGTGACGGTGGAGTGGCTGTTGCATGACCAGACCCCGGATTTCATTGCCGAGGGCATCGACTGCGCTATCCACGTTGGCGAGGTGAGCGACCCGTCGGTGGTAGCGATCCGGCTGGGCGAGGTGCCCCGCATCGTCGTGGCGGCGCCCTCGGTGCTGGACGGCGCGGCGATGCCGTCGCACCCCAACGAGCTGGCACGGCTGCCGTGGCTGTCGCTGCGCGCCTTCTACCGCAACGAGGTGTCGCTGACCCACGCGACCACGGGAGAGAGCCAGCGGCTGACCTTTCGCCCGCGCGTGGGCACCGACAGCCTGTATGCGTTGCGCAGCGCGGCGGTAATGGGCCTGGGCGTTTGCGTTGCCTCCGCGTGGCTGCTGGCGGACGATATCGCCGCAGGCCGCTTGCTGCACCTGGTACCGCAGTGGCGCGCGTCGTCGCTGCCCATGTACCTGATCTATCCCTATGCCAGCTTTTATCCCGCCAAACTGCGCCGCTTTGTGGAAACGATGCGGCAGGCCGTGCCGACCGCGATGGCAGGCTGAATGCGTTGCGCGCAAAGCGCTCAGGCCGCAGTTTTGCGCCCCACGCAAAAGCGTTGCCGACATTCAGCCCATTATCACGGCGCACGTGCAGGCATATGCTGCGAGGTTCCATGTCATCCGCAGCAAAAAAACCATGAAAGCCATCGATTTCAACGAATTCGGCGATGCCGGCGTACTGCAACTGGCCGAGGCGCCGGCGCCCGAACTGCGCACGCATGACCTGCTCGTGCGCAATCACGCGGTGGGCGTGAATCGCGCCGACCTCACGCACCGGCGCGGCGGCTATGGCCGGGCCAACTTCGGCGACTCGGCCATCATGGGCCTGGAAATCGCCGGCGAAGTGATCGCCGTGGGCCCCGAGGCTGTGGGCTTCAAGGCCGGCGATCGCGTGATGGGCATTGTGGGTGGTGGCGCTTACGCGGAAGTCGCGCGCATCGACCACCGGATGGCCATGCGTATTCCGGACGGCCTCGACTACGTCCACGCGGCGGCGATTCCGGAAGTGTTCGTTACGGCGCATGAGGCGCTGATCCACCTTGGCCGCCTTGCGCCCGAAGAGTCGGTGCTGATCCACGCGGCCGGCGGCGGCGTCGGCTCGGCGGCGGTGCAACTCGCGCATGCCATCGGCGCAAAGGTCTTCGCCACCGCCGGCGCCAGCAAGCTGGATCGCGTGCGCGCGCTTGGCGCGGATGTGGGCATCGACTACAAGTCGGTGGATTTCGCCAAAGCCGTTGCCGAGGCCACCGGCGGGCGCGGCGTGGATGTGGTGATCGACTTCGTGGGCGCGCCCTACCTGGAGCGCAATGTCCGCTCGCTGGCGGATGGCGGCCGCCTGGTCCAGGTCGGCATCATGGGCGGCACCGAAGGCGGCGTGCTGCCGCTGGACCGGGTGCTGTTCGGGCATCTCCAGATCATCGGCACCGTGATGAAATCCCGGCCGGCGGCCGTCAAGCACGCCATGACGCGCCGCTTTGGCGAGCGCTGGCTGGATGGCTTCGGGCAGAACGGCCTGGTGCCGGTGATCGACAGCGTCTTTGCGCTGGCGCAGGCAGCCGATGCGCACCGGCGCATGGAGTCGAACCAGAGCGTCGGCAAGATCGTTCTCTCGATCGCGTGAGAGCGGGCAAGCATAGGGGGCTGGCCCAGCCCGGAACAAGCGTTCCCCGTCCGGTGTCGAACCCGATAGGTTCGTCATGGAACGGAAGGTTGCAATGCGCAAGGACCTGTGTTTTGCCGCCGCGGCACTGTTTGGCGTCAACGCGCTTGCCGCGCCGCCCGACGGCCGTCTCTCCGTCTCCTTCGTCAATCCGGAAAGCTACACCGACGCCGCATACAGCCACGCGTACGCAAGCGAGAGAGACCTCGCCGCCGTGGAGCACGATATACGGCAGCACCTGGACCGGCTGGCCGAGCGCAAGCTGCCGCGGGACGACACGCTCAGGATCGAAGTGCTCGACATCGACCTGGCGGGCCGCTTCGAGCCACTGCGCTTGCGCGGCCAGGATCTGCGCGTGGTGCGGGACATCACCTGGCCGCGCATGACGCTGCGCTACACCCTGAGCCGTGGCGACCAGGTACTGGCCAGCGGCGAAGACCGGCTCGTCGACATGAATTTCATGATGTCGGTGAACATCTACGCGAGCAGCGACCCGCTGCGCTACGAGAAGGCCATGCTGGATGACTGGTTCGACAAGCGCATCGTCAAGCGCGTCGTCGGGCGATAGCCAGAGTCGACAGCCACCCCGGCTCGGTCAAATCTCGTCCGGCACCCGCTCCAGATCCTTCATCCACACCACGGACTCCGAATCGCTAGGCGCCCGCCAGTCGCCGCGCGGCGACAGCGAGCCACCCGACCCCACCTTGGGCCCGTTCGGCACGCACGAGCGCTTGAACTGGCTGGTCCGGAAGAACCGGTCGAGGAAGATGCGCAGATTGCGCTTGATGTCGGCGACCTTGTACACGTTGCGCACCACGTCCGGCCCGTCGGGCCAGTTGCCCTTGTCGCGGTCGCCCCATGCGCTCAGGGCAAGGAACGCGATCTTGGTCGGCGTAAAACCGAACCGCAGCGTGTAGTACAGGTTGAAATCCTGCAGCTCATACGGGCCGATGAAATTCTCGGTCTTCTGCTGGGGCGCGTCGGCGGAGTCGCCCGGCACCAGTTCGGGACTGATCTCCGTGCCGAGCACGTCGAGCAGCACGTCGGAGCCGGCATTGCCGATCTGCCCGGTCTCTGCCACCCAGCGGACCAGGTGCGAGATCAGCGTCTTCGGCACGCTGCCATTCACGTTGTAGTGCGACATATGATCGCCCACGCCATACGTGCACCAGCCCAGGGCCAGCTCGCTCAGGTCGCCGGTGCCGATCACAATGGCGTGGCTGTGATTGGCAAAGCGGAACAGATGGTTGGTGCGCTCGCCCGCCTGTACGTTCTCGAACGTGACGTCGTACACGGGCTTGCCGGACGCGTAGGGATGGCCGAGGTCCTTGAGCATCTCGACGCAGCTTGGCCGGATGTCGATCTCCTTCGCCACGCAGCCCACCACCTCCATCAGCTTGCGCGCCTGGAGCAGCGTGCGGTCGCTGGTGGCAAAGCCCGGCATGGTGATGCCGATGATGTTGGTGCGCGGCAGCTTCAGCCGATCCATGGCCTTGGCGCACACCAGCAGCGCGTGCGTGGAATCCAGCCCGCCAGAGACGCCGATCACCACCTTGGAGATGCCGCTGGCCGACAGCCGCTGGACCAGCGCCTGCACCTGGATGTTGTAGACCTCGCTGCAGCGCTCGTCGCGCCGGCGCGCGTCGGACGGCACGTAGGGGAATCGCTCCACCGTCCTGCGCAGCGGCAGTGGCTTGTCCAGCGCCATGTTCATGGCGAAGGGGATCACCTTGAACTTCGCCACCTCCGCGCCATGGCGCCGCACCGAGTGGCCGAACGTGGTCTGGTGCATGCGCTCACGCGACAGGCGCTCCAGGTCGACATCCGCAAAGGTCAGGTGCGAGCTGTCCGCAAAGCGCTCGGACTCGGCCAGCAGCTCGCCGTTCTCGTAGATCAGCGCCTGCCCGTCCCACGCCAGGTCAGTGGACGACTCGCCCTTGCCCGCCGAGCTGTACAGGTACGCCGCCAGGCAGCGCGCCGACTGCTGGCTGACCAGCTGATGCCGGTAGCCGGACTTGCCGACGACGATGTTGGAGGCCGACAGGTTCACCAGCACGGTCGCGCCCGCCAGCGCCGCGAACGACGACGGCGGAATCGGCACCCACACGTCCTCGCAGATCTCCACATGGAAGCGCAAGAACGGCACGTCCTGCGCTTCAAACAGCAGGCCAGCGCCGAACGGCACCTTGCTGCCGCAGAGCAGCACCTCGGTGGCTACCGCGCTGTCCGCCGAACTGAATTGTCGCGCCTCGTAGAACTCCCAGTAGTTCGGCAGGTAAGTCTTGGGGACCACGCCAAGGATCCGCCCGCCGGATACCACCGCCGCGCAGTTGAACAGCTGATGCTCGACCCGCAGCGGCAGCCCCACCACCAGCGTGGTGGCAATCGTCTTTGATGCATCGACAATGTCCGCCAGGGCCGCCTCGCAGGCATCGAGCAAGGCGCGCTGATGAAACAGGTCGTCGCAGGTATAGGCGGACAAGCCCAGTTCCGGAAAGGCCACCAGCGCCGCGCCCTGGCTGGCGGCATCCCTGGCCAGCGCGATCGTTTCGGCGGCATTGAAGGCCGGGTCGGCCACGCGGCACACCGGCACGCCTACCGCCACGCGGGCAAAGCCATGGGCGTAGATATTGAGGAACGGGTTCTTCATGTCAGTCATGTCAATCATCCTTGCACTGCGCGGCGCAGCGCTTCCGGCGCAAGCCGAGCGGGGAAGTGGGTTGTGCGGTATATGGCGCAATTCTACGACGCGCGCGGCCAGCGGTGCTGGAGTGTGTTCGGATGGGGCCGGCTGTCCAGGGGCGCAACAGCAGCGCCAAGCCCGGCGAAAGTGGTTTTTTCAAGCAGGATTCATCCAACAATTATCGGTTGACGTGGACCACAAAGGCGAAAGCGCTCATAGGCTGCGAATTTCCTCGAACTCAAAACATGCCCCGACGGTGGCACGTACCGTTGCGGCAGCCATTTCGCCGACCGCCTCATCGAAGGTATCGCATTGTTCGAGCAGGCGCCGCGCGGCAGGGCACAGCCAACCTACGACGCGGTCGATATCCCGCTAAAGATTGTTGAGCTTAGGGTTGTGAGCCACGCGTTCCCAGTGGGCAACCCGGTTGCGCAAATCTCTCAACAGGTTGAGCACTCTGCTGATGTGGGCTCTGTTCCGAGCGTGACGCGGCGCTCGCGGGAAAACTGCTTGCAGCAGCGAGACGTTGGCGCGCCACAGGTGGTGCTCGTAGTTGCTGGAGAACAATCCGACCCAGAATCCAAGCGTCAACTCTGCGACCAGGCGGTCTGGTGTATCGGCCTTGTTGGCGGCACTGAGCTTGCCCCGCCCGACCGCAAGTTGCGATTGCTGCTTGACGCCCAGCAGGCCCGGTTTGTCATACCACTCGGGGTCAGCAAAGTGCGTCCTGAATGCCTGATGCACGTTGTTCCGCAGCCCGACCTCAAAGATGTGCAGAGCGGGGTTCAGCCTCTGTGAGACGACCATGTTGTGCGCGTATCGCGCCACCACATCCAGGTTCAGAGGCGTGCCGTCGCTATCGTGATACGCATTAAACCGGGCCGTAGAGAAGGTTTTCACGAGTGCGGGGTAGAAGTCTTGCATGCCTTATTTCGCGTTTGCTATACTCGCCCGGTAATCCCCGGTGAGGTCTTCTCCTGGCCACGCCCGCGCAAGCGGAGTGCCAAACAGTCAGTGCTCAGACTCCGGGGCCGGTTTTGAAAGGGCGCCTAATAAGCGCCCTTTCGCATTTCCAGCTGGCAGCACAACAGCCAAAAGCAAATGTAGCCTGAGCAACCAGCCGAATCTCCGTTGCATACGTCAAAAATTGTGTCCGTCGGGTTCGGGCGCCAAACGCAATCCCCTGCACTCTCCCGAAGCCCCACAGAGTCGTCAGGCCGGAATCCGCGCCTCCCACGGCGCAAAGCAGAAACCCGCTATATTCCTACCGTCCGCCACCGCAGCACGCTTATCCAGTGACTCCCGCTCGCAATTGCCTCGTTCCTGACATAGAGACGAATTTCTTCCCTCTAGCCTCCATCCCCCCACGATGACCTACACCGTCGCCGTGCGCGCACTGTGCGAGTTCACTGCGAAACAGGGCGACCTCGATGTGCGCTTCACGCCCTCGCCAACGGCTGCCGACGGCATGGCCGCGCATGCGCTGGTGCAGTCGCGCCGCGGGTCGGGTTACCAGTCGGAGATCAGCCTGGAGGGTGAGTTCAGGGATCTGCGGGTGCGCGGGCGTGCCGATGGCTACGACCCCGCCAGGAACCTGCTGGAGGAGATCAAGACGGTGCGCGGGGACTGGGCGGCGCTGCCGGAGAACCATCGGCACCTGCACCTGGCCCAGGCCAGGATTTACGCCTGGCTGTTGTGCGAGAAGCTCGGCCTTGCTGGCATGAACGTGGGCGTGGTCTATTTCGACATGGCGAGCCAGCAGGAATCGACCTTCAGCGAGCATCACGAGGCCGCGCAACTCAAGGCCTTCTTCGAGGAGAAGTGCGAGCAGTTTGCCAGCTGGGCCGCGCAGGAAGCGGCCCACCGCGCGACGCGTGACCAGGCGCTGGCGGGCATGGCGTTTCCCCATGCGTCGTTCCGGCGCGGGCAGCGCGAGCTGGCCGAGGCGGTTTATCGCGCGGGGCGCTCGGGCCGTTGCCTGCTGGCGCAGGCACCCACGGGCATCGGCAAGACGGCGGGCACCTTGTTCGCCATGCTCAAGGCGGTGCCGCAAGGCGAGATCGACAAAGTGTTCTACCTGACGGCCAAGACCACTGGCCGGCGGATGGCGCTGGATGCCGCGCAGGGACTGCGCGACGCCAACGTGGGCTTGGCGCTGCGGGTGCTGGAACTGACCGCGCGCGACAAGGCCTGCGAGCATCCCGAGCTCGCCTGCCACGGCGAATCGTGCCCGCTTGCGCGCGGCTTCTACGATCGCCTGCCGGCGGCGCGGCTGGATGCCGCCGGGCAGGAACGGCTCGATCGCGCCGCGATCCGCCAGATCGCGCTGGCGCACGATATCTGCCCATATTACCTGGGGCAGGAAATGGCGCGTTGGGCCGATCTCGTGGTCGGCGACTACAACTATTACTTCGACCGCGGCGCGATGCTCCATGGCATGGCCGCGGCCAACGACTGGCGCGCCGGGGTGCTGGTCGACGAGGCGCACAACCTGCTCGACCGCGCGCGCAAGATGTACTCGGCGGAACTGGACCCGGCGGTCCTGCCCGGGCTGCGGCGCGAGGCGTCTGGCCCCGTCGCTGCCGCGCTGCGCCGCCTGGGACGCCAGTGGAACCTGCTCACGAAGGCGCAGGAAAGCGACTACGCCGCGTATCCGGAGATTCCCGCGCCGTTTCTCTCGGCGCTGGAGCGCACCGCCTCGGCCATCCTCGACCAACTCACCGAGGAGCCAGCCAGCGTGAGCGCCGATCTGCAGCGCTTTTACTTCGATGCCCTGCATTTCTGTCGCCTGGCCGAATCGCTGGACGCGCATTCCGTCTTCGACCTGAGCAAGGAGGCGAGTACCCGCGACGTCACAACACACCTGATCAAGGGCAAAGGCGACAAGGGCCGGCTCGCCGTGCGCAACCTCATCCCCGCACCCTTCCTGGCGCCACGGTTCGCCGCATCCCATAGCACCACGCTGTTCTCCGCCACGCTCAACCCCGCGCGCTTCGTCAGCGACACGCTTGGCCTGCCCCAGAACACGGTCTGGATGGAAGTGCAGTCTCCCTTCAGCGCCGACCAGCTGACGGTACGCATTGCCGGCAGTATCTCCACGCGCTACCGCGACCGCGAACGCTCCGTGCCCCCGATCGTGGACCTGCTCGCCGCGCAGTACCGGGCGCGCCCTGGCAACTACCTGGCGTTCTTCAGCAGCTTTGATTACCTGCGGCAGGTGGCCGATGCGTTTGAGCGCCGCTGCCCGGACATCACCGTGCGCCGCCAGGCCCGCACCATGAGCGAAACCGAGCAGGCCGCGTTCCTGGACGCGTTCACGCCGGATGCCTGCGCGATCGGCTTTGCGGTGCTGGGCGGCTCCTTCGCGGAGGGCATCGACCTGCCGGGCGACCGGCTGATCGGTGCGTTCATCGCCACGCTGGGCCTGCCGCAGTTCAATGCGGTCAATGAGCTGACCATGCGCCGGATGGAGTCGGTGTTTGGCTCTGGCTACGAGTACGGCTATCTCTATCCCGGCCTGCAGAAGGTCGTGCAGGCGGCCGGGCGCGTGATCCGCACGGAAGCGGACCGCGGCGTGGTGCACCTGATCGATGACCGCTTCGCGCGGCCGGAGGTTCGCGCCCTGCTCCCGCCGTGGTGGGAGGTGGCGGGGTAACCGCCGCGGGCGAACGCGGCGGCCACCGCTCGAACAAGCCGCTTTGCGCGCCGTCGCGTGCGCTCGCTAAGGCGGGGCCACGAAGTGCCTGACCTTGGGCGCCGCCGGCCCCAGGTGCAGCGCATGGACGCGGGCCTGGATCGCCTTGTCGTTCACACTGAAGCGCTCATGCTGGCGCAGATGCTCCAGCCACGACTCGATCACAAACGTCTCCACATAGCGCCCAGGCTCGTCCATGTCCTCGAACAGGCTCCATGACAGCGCCCCGCCCCGCCGGCGCACGCGCCGCATCTCGCGGGCGGCGGCATCCAGGTGCCGATGTTGGATGCCAGCGTGGCCAGCCAGATGGCCCGGAACAACTTGTTGCGCAAGGGAGGCTCCACGGCCCGCCCGCGGGCGCGGCCAGCGCGGCGCCTGCGCCGGAAACCTCCTGGCTCATGTCAACTCCAGGTCCGGTGACGCCGGCGGCGCGCCGCGGCCATGCGCCCGGCTAGCCACGATTGCGCCGTTGACGCAGGTCGTACCAGGCCACCAGCACGAAGCCGCCAACCAGGCCGAGGTGTTCGAAGAAAGCATTGGCCGCCATGAAGCGCTCCGGCGGCGCCATCAGCCAGAACCGGTTGGCGAGAAAGGTGGCGAAGGCGGTGAACACCGCCAGCGCCAGGGCGCCGGCCCAGCGATGGAAGCCAAGCAGGATCATCAGCGAAGCCCCCAGTTCGAGCACGATGGTAGCCGCCGCCAGGGGCGCGGCGGGCGACAGCCCGAAGTGGGCCAGCTCGGCCACGGCGCCGGGGAAATCCAGCGCCTTGTTGATGCCGCCCTGCAGATAGGCCGCGCAAAGTCCCAGCAAGCCTAGCCACGCAATGACGGCCCCGGTGCGCGACAGTCCATTGTCCCGGGCGGTCCCGGCGTACGAGCTTCTCGATTCCATCGATGCATCCCCTTGGTAGGTATGTTGCCAACTCGCTTGCCAACCCGCAAAAAAAAAAGCAAAACCGGGAGTGCCCGTGCCGCCAACCGTCCTGCCGGTCACGAGCCGCGACGGCGTCACACCATGGATTGTAGGATGCGGCGCGGGCCAGGACGAAGCGAACCGGGCAGGGCGGCGCCCATGCTGCGGCAATAACCCTGCCGCCATGTGTGCGCACACGCTGCTCTATCATGTCGGTCATCCGAAGATGGCTTCACATGAAATTCTCATCCGTCGTACGCTGCCTCGCGGCGATCTCGCTGCTTGGGGCGGCGCTGGCAGGCATGCCGGCCCGGGCCAATGCCAGCGCCAATGCCAACCTTGGCGCCGACTTCCCGCAGCGGCCGATCCGCCTGGTAGTGACCTTTCCGCCGGGCGGCGGCACCGATACCCTGGCGCGGGTGATCGGCACGGAACTGGGGCGCAGCCTCGGGCAGGCCGTGGTGGTGGACAACCGGCCCGGCGCCAGCGGCAATATCGGCGCGGAGCTGGTAGCAAGGAGCCCGGCGGATGGCTATACCCTGCTGGTGGTCAACAGCAGCTTCGCCATCAATCCCGGCGTATTCCGCAAGCTGCCCTTCGAGCCAGGCAAGGACTTCAGCGCGGTCATCGCGTTTGCGTCGGTGCCGTCCGTGATCGCCGTGCCTGAGCATTCCCCGATTCATAGCTTCAAGGACCTGATCGCTGCCGGCCGCTCGGGCAAGCCGCCCAGCTATGCGTCGTGCGGCAACGGCACGCCGCAGCACCTGGCGGGCGAGTTGCTCAAGATCTCGGCAAAGATCGATTTGCTGCACATTCCCTACAAGGGATGCGCTCCCGCCATGACCGACGTGCTGGGCGGCCAGGCGGACGTCAGCATCAACACGCTCACCAACACCCTGCCCTACCTCAAGACCGGCAAGCTGCGCGCGCTGGCGGTAACGTCCCGCGGCCGCTCGCCGTTCCTGCCCGAAGTGCCGGCGGCCAGCGAGCTGGGCCTGCCCGGCTACGACGTCGACCAGTGGTTCGGCATCCTGGCGCCAGCGGGCACGTCGCCCGAGGTCGTGCAAAAGCTCAACCTGGAAATCGCCAGGGTCATTGCCAGGCCGGAAGTCAGGGCCAGCCTGGCGAACCTGGGATTCGCCACCACCCTCAGCACGCCGGCGGAGTTCCAGCGGGTGGTGAACGCCGATATCGCGCGGTGGACCAAGCTGGCCCTGCGGATCGGCCTCAAGGCGGATTGATGCGGATTGATGCGAATTGATGCAAGGAGAGGGCAACGTCAGCGCAAGGGCTCGGCCTGCAGGTAAGCCGCCGGCTGCGGCCATGGGCGGAAGCCCACGGCCTTGCGGCCTGCCTGCGCAAGGCCGAAGTCGCTCGCGTCCAGGCTGGCGGCAAGCAGCTTGCCGAAGGCGTTGAGCAAGACGTCGGAGGTCAGCCCCGAGGGGCCGGCCAGCGCCGGGCAGACGATCCAGGTGGTGTCGTCGCGCGTGAACACCCGCAAGGATTTCACCAGGTCGGCGGGCTGCAGCTGCTCGTCGCGCACCGCCGCGTAGTCCAGCGCGAACGCGTCGACGAAATCCTCCGTATGCCGGTGGCCAAGGCACACCACCACCTTGGGCCGCCAGCGCGCGCACATCTCCGCCAGGAAGCGGAAGCGCCCGCCGTGCCGGCACAGGTCCAGGTAGCGCTCCTTGGGCACCAGGGCTGGCTGGCCGCGAAACACCCTGGACCAGGGGGTCAGGCCATCGAGCTGCATGGGGAAACAGGTTGAGCTTGAACTCCGCCCCGCAGGCGGCGTACAGGTGGTGCTCGTAGTAAGGCATGATTGCCTGGTGGGTCCCCTCTTCAGCTCTTGCCGTAACGTGCCGGTGCCTGGAAGGCCGCGCGTGCCGTTGCGATCGTTCGCCGGATATCCGGCGCCGGCCAGGGCTGGCGCTGCATCGATCCGGTCATTTGTGGTGCGCCGCGTCTGCTGCATGCTGGATGGCCTTTGCAATCCTATTGGTCCGCCTTCCCGGTCTTGAGCATCTCGGCAATCGTGCTTGCGCTGGCCGGTGCGAATTGCGCTACGCAGGAGCGCGTCAGCGCCAGCGTGTACGAGAACGCCATGGCGCGGTCCTCGAACGTGCGGTCGAGCATGAAGTGCGCGGCAGGCACCTGGCCGTCGGCCAGCCTTGACAGGCGTACCAGCGCTCCCCAGTTGCCATCCGCCACCTGCAGGATATCCACCTCGATGGCATATCCGGCCTCGATATACGTCCTGGCCGGGCCTGCCAGCCGGCGTTCCGGTTTGTCGAGCGCCATCTCGTTCCTCCACGATTCAGGTCGATTTGAGACAACCACAGCCACGCACGGCGTGCGTGGTTCCATCAGCCCATGGCAGCGGGCTCCCCCCGCGGCCACGGGCGTGCAACACTGGCCTCAGCCGTGCATTGATACGCTCGCGCCAGCCAGCCGGTTGACGGCCGGCGGCTTCGCGGTGGACTGGCGCACCACCAGCCCGCTGGGAAAGCACAGGCGGATCGGCGCTTCGTCCGGTTGCGCCAGCCGCAGCATGACCCGGCGCACCATGGCCTCGGCCATCTCGCCAAAGGGCATGGCCACGGAGGTCAGCGCGGGATTGGTGTACGAGCACATGCCGATGTCGTCCATGCCGATCACCGAGACATCGGCCGGCACCGACAAGCCCGCCTGGTGCAGGCCGGACATCAGCCCGATCGCCATCATGTCGTTGACCGCGACCAGCCCGGTGGGGCGCGCGCTGGCCTGCGCCAGTTGTGCCCCCAGGATCTGGCCCAGTTCCGCCAGTTCGGCATCGCCATAGTGTGCGGCGGGCGGGCACTCTATCACCACCGCGTCTCCCAGCCCGGCCTCTTTCACCGCGGCCTGGAAACCGGCGATCTTGCTCGCGCGGCTCACCGTGCGCCCGGCGGGCATCACAAAGGCAATGCGCCGGTGGCCCCGCTCGATCAGGTGCGACGCGGCCAGGTGGCCTGCCTGGAAGTTGTCGGGCGCCACATGATCGATGCGCGCCGGCATGTTCGGATCGGCGCCGCCGTCATAACTGACCATCGCCAGCCCCTGCCTGGTCGCCGCCTCGAAATGCCGCTCGTCGGTGAGCGACGACACGATGATTACGCCATGCACGCCAAACGAGAGCAGGTCGTCGAGCATGCGCGACTCCTGTTCCCGGTCCCGGTTGGTATTGCCCAGCAGGACGCGGTAGCCGGTCTGGCGCTGTGCCTCGGCCTCGATCTTCAGCGCGAGCTGGCCGTACATGGGGTTGGCGGTGGACGGCACCAGCAGCCCCAGCATCGGGGTCTGGCCGGTCTTGAGCTGGCGCGCGACCTGGCTGGGCCGGAAGCCGAGCGCGCGGATGGCCTCCTGCACCCGCTCGAACGTGGTGGGGTTGAGGCGCTCGGTGCGTCCGTTGAGCACGTTGGAAACGGAGCTCACGGATACGTTCGCCAGTCGGGCGACATCTTGTATGGTTGCCATTATCGGGATCTCATGCCAGCTTCATCAGGCGGGGCAGCCATAGCGTCAGCGATGGTAACAGGTCAACAACAGCAAAATCAGCAGCAGCATGGCGAGGTACTTCAGCATCGGCCCGGCCACCTGCTCCATGCGCGTGCCGGTCATCGCGCAAGTGGCGAACAGCCCCAGGCCCAAGGGCGGCATGAACAGCCCGAAGCCCATGGCGATCGCCATCACCGTGCCGAAGTGTAGCGGATGCACGCCGGCCTGCTGCGCAATGGGCGTGAACAGCGGGCCAAACTGGATCAGCGCCGGCGCGCCTTCCAGGATCGTCCCGAACAGGATGGAGAGCGCCAGCGGCCAGGGCCAGGCAGGACGTCACTAACCTGCGGCGAAACGGATCGTGTTGTACTTCGCCTGATTCCACGATTGCCACGGCTGCGCACTTGACCCTTGGCATTAAGTGTTTCAGTAAAACGATTTACTAAAACGATTTACAAGATCATAGGCGGTTGGGAGACAAATGCAAGGCCGCCACGCTGCCAGGTACCTCTTCGCCATCCTTGATCCGGCCGCAAGAATGATTTGCCGGTCACGGGGTTTTTGCAAAAACAGCTTGTCCCGATAATCCAATGCATCTGCCCGGCAACGCTCGCCAATGCGCCAAGCCTCTTCGAGGCCCTCGCCGCATCCGAACTTCCTGCCTGACCAACCTCCCATTGAGAAAGCCATGCTGTTCACCCCCTACGCCCTTGGCAACATCGCCACCCGCAACCGCATCGTGATGCCCCCGATGACCCGCTCCCGGGCCGCCGCCGGCGACGTGGCCACCGAGCTGATGGCCGAGTACTACAGCCAGCGCGCCAGCGCCGGCCTGATCATTTCCGAAGGTACCCAGATCAACCGCCAGGGCCAAGGCTACGCCTGGACGCCGGGCATCTACAGTACCGAGCAGGTCGCCGGATGGCGCAAGGTCACCGATGCCGTGCATGCCGCCGGCGGCCAGATCTTCGCGCAGCTCTGGCACGTGGGCCGGGTGTCGCACACCTCGCTGCAGCCGGGGCAAGGCGCGCCTGTGTCTTCGTCCGCGCTGGTGGCCGAGGGCGTCAAGGTGTTTGTCGATGCGACCGGGCAAGGCCCGCGGGGCGGCATCGGCGAGATGATCCAGCACTCCGCGCCGCGCGCGCTGTCGATCGACGAGATCCCCGGCATCGTGGCCGATTACGCGCAGGCCGCGCGCAACGCACTGGAAGCCGGCTTCGACGGGGTCGAGCTGCATGGCGCCAACGGCTACCTGATTAACCAGTTCATCGACTCGCAGGCCAATGCCCGTGACGACGCCTACGGCGGCTCGCTGCAAAACCGGCTGCGTTTTCTCAATGAGGTGGCGCAGGCCGTGACCGACGTGGTCGGCCGCAACCGCATCGGCGTACGCCTGGCGCCGCTGACCACGCTGCAAGGTGCAGTCGACGACACGCCCGAGGCAACCTACCTGGCCGCCGCGCATATGCTCGGCCGGATCGGCGTGGGCTACATCCATATCGCCGAGGCGGACTGGGAGGATGCGCCGGTGATGCCGGCCGCGTTCAAGGAGGCGCTGCGCGCGATCTATCCGGGCACGCTGATCTACTCGGGCAACTACAGCAAGGCGCGCGCGGAGCAAGCACTCGCCAAGGGCTGGGCGGACCTGATCGGCTTCGGGCGCCCGTTTATCGCCAACCCGGACCTGCCCTACCGGCTGCAGCACAACCTGCCGCTCAATGCTGGCGACCGCACGAAGTACTTCGGCGGCGGTGCCGCGGGCTACACGGACTACCCGCGCTTCACGGGCCAGGACGCGCCCGAGGCCAAGGCCGCCGCATAAGCCGGCAAGCAGTCAATCGAGCAAGACGAGAAGAACCAGGAACCCACCATGCCATCCGCATTGGATAAACTCACCGCCGGCGGCTTCAGCGTCGGCGTGGAACTGCCGCTGGACAATGACTGGTCGCCCGCCGGAGACCGCGCGCGGCGCGAGGCCCGGCGCCTGCCCGGCGAGCCCGACCTGGCGCGCCACGGCGAACTGGCCCGGCTGGCGGACCAGCTCGGCTTTCGCGCGCTGTGGGTGCGCGACGTGCCGCTGTATGACCCGCAGTTCGGCGACGCCGCGCAAGTCTTCGAGACCTTCAGCTACCTGGGCTACCTGGCCGGCGTGACCGAGCGCATCCTGCTCGGCACCGCCGCCGTGGTGCTGCCGCTGCGCGAGCCGCTGCTGACCCTGAAATCCGCCGCCACGGTGGACCACCTCAGCAACGGCAGGCTGATGCTGGGCGTGGCCAGCGGCGACCGTCCCATCGAGTACCCGATCTTCGGCCGCGACTTCGCGCAGCGCGGCAAGGCCTTCCGTGAGCAGGTGGCGCTGCTGCGCGATGCGGGCGCGGCTACGCTGCCGGCCGGCGTGCAATTGCTGCCTCGCCTGCGCAAGCCGCTGCCGTTGCTGGTGGCGGGGCTCGCGCAGCAAGATCCCGCCTGGGTGGGCGAGCACATGGACGGCTGGCTGGCTTACCCCGGCACGCCGGAAGATCATGTGCGCCGCAGCGGGTTGTGGCGCAGCGTGGCCGGCAGCACTCCGAACACCAAACCCTACATCAGCTTCATCCACCTGGACTTGCTCGACGATCCGGATGCGCCCATGCAGCGTCACCGCTTTGGCGCGGCGGTCGGGCGCAACGGGCTGATCGACGAGCTCCACGCAATGCACAAGGCTGGCGCCGCGCACATCGGCCTGCACTTGCGCCGCAGCCACCGGCCGGTGCGCGAGGTGATGGAGGAAATCGCGGCGTATGTGCTGCCCCGCTTTCATGGTGCAGGCGAAGCAGCAGGCAGTACGGTGCCACTGGCCTCGGCGGCATGAAGAGAAGTGGATGTTGCCAGGCGCAGTCCGCAGGCAGCGCTCCCTCCCCTTTGCCGCGTACCCCGGGACTCATCCCTATTCCATCGGAAAGCGCTAACTGCTAGTCTGGCTGACTTGGTGTCGTCCATCGGTTCGGGCCCCGCCCTGGTCCTGGCGCGTAGCCATCCTGGCCAGCTTTTTCGATCCCCTGCTTTTGGCTTCCGTTGGAAAGACCCGCATGTCGCGACAAATGCCCCCTCTGAATCCTCTGCGAGCTTTCGAGGTTGCGGCCCGGCATCTCAGCTTCACGCGGGCGGCGGACGAGCTGTACGTCACGCCGTCCGCCGTCAGCCACCAGATCAAGACGCTGGAAGAAAGCCTCGGCGTGCAGCTGTTCCTGCGCGAGGCCAAGTCGCTGGTGCTGACCCCTGCCGGCATGGCATACCTGCCGAGCGTGCAGCAGGCATTCAAGCAACTGGCCGACGCCACGCAGCGCCTGCACAGCAAGGACCTGCCGGCGCTCAAGGTCAACATGCCGCCGACCTTTGCCGTCAAATGGCTCATCCCGCGCATGGACCGCTTCATGAAGGAGTACCCCGCGGTCGATCTCAAGGTCTCCACTTCCAACCACGCCATCAACTTCGACCGCGACGATTTCGACCTGGCCATCCGCTATGGCCGCGGCAACTATCCGGGCCTGCATTCCGAGTTGTGCCTGTCGGTCGAGGTGATTCCCGTGTGCAGCCCTGAGCTGCTGGCCGGCCCCCGCCCGCTCAAGGAGCCGGGCGACCTGAAACACCATACCTTGCTGCATGACGACAGCACCTACACCGATGTGAGCAACCCGGACTGGTCCATGTGGCTCAGCCACGCAGGCGTGACCGATGTGGATGCGTCGCGCGGGCCGTCGTTCTGGCCGAGCCACCTGGTGATCAATGCCGCGATCAGCGGCCTTGGCGTGGCGCTGGTCAAGAAGAACTGGGTCGAGGAAGACCTGCGGCAAGGGCGGCTGGTGCGATTGTTCGAGCAGATCCGCCTGCCGGTGGAATTCTCCTACTTCGTGGTGTTCCCGGAAGAACGCTTGAGCGACCCGCGCGTAACCACCTTCGTCAACTGGCTGCGCGCCGAGGTCGCGGCGGGCGACAACCTCCAGCACGCCTGACCCCGCCGCGCTTGCCGCTCAGCCTGCGCGACCCCGCGCCGCCTTGGCTTCCACCCGCGCGCGCAGCTTGTCCACGTTCACCACGAAGCGGCTGTGCGTGCCGGTGCAGATCTCTTCCATGCCATCGCTGGCCGCCACGCGGAACGTGACGCTGCGGCCGTCGATGGCCGTGACTTGCGCGTGGATCGTCACCTCGCCGCCGAGCAGCGTCGCCCCGCTGTGCCGGATCGAGACCTCGGTGCCAACCGAGCTTTCGCCCGCGTCCACGTGGTCCTGCAGGAAGTCCAGGCAGGTCTGCTCGATATCGCGGATCAATTCCGGCGTGGCGTAGATGCGTAGCGTCTCGCCCAGGAAATCGATCGTGCGTGGGCGGTCCACGGTCAGCGAGCGGGCTGCCGTCGCGCCGGTTTTCAGGCTGTCTTTCATCTGCGTTCCTCAGGGGTGCGGCATGCCGGCAAACCGGTAGATGCGAGCGGCGTTGTCGTGCAGCAGCTTGCGCTGCTCGTTCGGCGGATAGATCTCGATGGCTTTGAGGAAGCCTTTGAGAATCGTCTCATAGCTGGCTACCAGGCTGTCCACCGGGTAGTTGCTCGCGAACAGGCTGCGATCGGTGCCGAAGATGGCGATGGCTTCGCGGATCACCGGCACGTTGTCCACTGCCGTCCACGCGCGGCCCGGCAGCCCTAGCCCCGAGATCTTCACCGCCACATTGGGCTGCGCCGCAAGCGCCGCCATGGCATCGCGCCAGCCTTTCAGCCCCGCTGCGCTGCGGTCCGACGGCAAGCCCGTATGGTTGAGGATGATCTGCGTGCCGGGAAAATCACGCGCCAGTGCCGCGGCCTGGTCCAGGTTCCACCATGGCGCCTGCAGGTCGTAGGACAGGCCGTGCCTCGCCAGCAAGGCATAGCCTTGCCGCCAGCGCTCGTCGTCCATCGATCCGCGCAAGCCGCGAGCGGCGCTCTCGCGGGTGGCGCTGGTCACCGGCTTCTGCCGGATCCCGCGCACCATCGGGAAGGCCGCCTGCGCCGCCAGGATTTCCGCCACATCACCGCGGTCCAGCTGCGCATGCGCGACCAGCGCGCACGGGCGGCCCACGCGCTGCGCCAGCGCAGTGAGCCATATGGTCTCGTCCACCGGATTGGCCCGGGCCCACTCCGCTTCCACATGCACGGTCCGGGCGGGCGCGAAGCCGCGCGTGTCGCGCTCGAAATCCTCGGGCAGGTAGTTGCGCTTCAGGGCGGCGTAGTCGCCATAGCGAAAGCCCTTTACGTCCTCCCCCTGCAGCCACGGATAGGGATTGGCTTGCAGGTCCCAGAAGTGATGATGCGCATCGATAAACGGCTGGTCGAATGTGAAATCAGGCATCGCGCTAATCCTTGACCGCGATCCGGCTGGCCAGTTGCTTGTATTGTGCCGACTCCTTCGCCATCACGGCCTGCAGCGTCACATCGTCCGCGTAGGTATCCGTGCTGAAGTGCAGCTTTTCCAGCGTCTGCCGCATGATCGGCTCCTGCACCGATTTGGCCACGGCCGCCTTGAGGATGCTGATGACTTCCGGCGGCGTGCCCTTGGGCGCCGAGATGCCACGCCAGATGCCCATCGACAAATCGATGTTGCGCTCCTTGAGCGTCGGCACGTTATCAAAGCCGGCAACGCGCTTGTCGGCCATCACCGCCAGCACCTTGAGCTTGCCCGCCGCCACATAGGTGGCGACCTCGGCCGTGCTCACCGTCACCGCTTCGATATGGCCGCCAAGCAGCGCCATGGTGGCCGGCGCGCCGCCGGGATAGGGGATGTGATTGAATTTGGCACCGGTCTTCTCGGCCAGCGCGGCGGCGGCCATATGCCAGGCGGAACCCTGCCCGGCATTGCCCACGCGGATGTTTGCATCCGGCTTGCGGGCCTCGGCAAGGAACTGCTCCAGCGTGGCGTAGGGCGCGTCCGCACGCACGACCACCGCTGCCGGATCGGCATTGAGCCGCGCGATCGGCACCAGGTCCTGGTAGGTGAACTTGGCCAGGCCCAGGTAATTGAGGAAGGTCACTTCGCTGGAGGACAGCACCAGCTTGTAGCCATCCGGCTTGGCGTGCACGACTTCGCCAAGCCCGACCGCGCCGGTGGCGCCAGGCTTGTTGATGACGACCAGCGGCTGCGGCAAGTGCTTGGCGGCGGCAGCGGACAAGGCCCGCGCAACTACGTCGGCGCCGCCGCCGGCCTGCCAGGGCACGATCAGCTCAATCCGGTGGTTGGGGTAGGCATCGCCCTGCGCGGCGGCTACGCCAGCCCACGCGGCGACGGTGGCGATGACGATGTGCGCCGCCACCCGCCACGGGTGTGAGTAAAACTTCATGATGCTTGTCTCCGTGATTTTTATGCTTTGTGCTTGTGATGATTGTGGTGATTGTGGTGCTTCCAATGTTTCAAATGCTTCAAATCTTTGCTTCCAATGCTGTGCAGGTCTTCTCAGGCAGTGCCGTTCTTCAGCGTTTGCGGCGCAACCGGCTGCCCGAAGGCGCCACGTTCGCGCAGTGCCTCGATCGCCATGTCGTCCAGGCCAAACTCGCCAAGTACCTCTTGCGTGTGCTGCCCGAGCAAGGGCGCCGGATAGCGGACCTGCTGCGGCGTACCGCTAAGCTTAACGGGAAAGCCGAGCGCCTTCACGCGGCCTTCCACGGGATGGTCGATCTCCAGCACCATCTCGCGCGCCACGGCCTGCTCGCTCACCAGCGCCTCGTCATAGGTGTAGATCGGGCCGGCCGGCACGCCGGCCGCCAGCAACGCGTCCACCCATTCGTCCGCGGGCTTGCGGGCGAACTCGCCTTCAATCTCGCGGATCAGCACATCGCGGTTGCGGATGCGCGCCGCATTGTCGGTAAAGCGCGGGTCCTGCAGCAGGTCGGTGCGTTCGATCACCTCGCACAGCGCGGCCCACAGCTTGGGGTTGGCCGCGCCGATGACAAAGTGCCGGTCCGCCGCGCGCACGGCCTGGTAGGGCGCGCTCATGCGGTTGGCGCTGCCGATCGGCACTGGCACCGTGCCCGTGCCCCAGTACTCCGCGGACTCCCACACCGACAAGCCCAGCGCGGTCTCGAACAGCGATGCGTCCACATACTGGCCTTGTCCGGTATGGCCGCGCCCGATGATTGCGCTCAGGATGCCGTAGGCGCTGAACAGGCCCGCACCCAGGTCGGCAATCGGCACGCTGGACTTCACCGGCGGCGCGTCCGGATGGCCCATCACGCTCATCACCCCCGACATCGCCTGCGCGATCAGGTCCAGCCCGGGCCGGCGCGACCACGGGCCGGTCTGGCCGAAGCCGGAAATGCTGGCATATACCAGCCGCGGATTGATCTCGCGCAGTGCCGGGTAATCGATCTTGAGCCGGGCGGCCACGCCGGGGCGGTTGTTCTCCACCAGCACGTCAGCGCCGCGCACCAGTTCATAGAACGCCTCCAGCCCGGCGGGATTCTTCAGGTCGATCTCCACGCTGCGCTTGTTGCGGTTCAGCGCCAGGAAGCCGCCGCTGTCCTCGCCCTTGAGCCGGAAGCCCATGGCCTTGCGCGTCTGGTCGCCGACGCCCGGCGTTTCCACCTTGATGACATCCGCGCCCATGTCGCCGAGCAGCATGCAGCAGAATGGGCCAGCCATGATCTGGCTGACATCGAGGACCTTGATGTTCGACAAAGGCAAATTCATTAGAAACCTTGTGGCTTGGTAACGGATGGCTTGATAGCGGAAGGCAGGCGGATCAGCGGCCCTGGAAGGCTGGCTTGGATTTGTCGACGAAGGCCTGGTAGCCGATGCGGAAATCCTCCGTATCGAAGCAGGCATAGGCCTCGGCGTGTTCTGCCGCGCTAAGCGGCGCGGGGTTCAGCAACCGGCGCACGAACTGCTTGTGCCAGCGCGCGACCAACGGCGCGCCCTGGCTGATGCGGCGTGCCGCGGCGTACGCTTGCGCCGGCACCTCGGCATCGGGCACGACCCGGTTGACCAGGCGCTTTTCCAGCGCCTCGGCTGCCCCGAACACGCGCCCTTCCAGCACGATCTCCAGCGCCACGGCAGGCCCGGCCAGCGCCATCAGCCCACCCAGCTCGCCATACGACATGACCAGCCCCAGCCGGTTGACCGGCACGCCAAAGCGGCTGGACTCGCCGCAGATGCGCATATCGCACACCGACGCAATCTCCAGCCCGCCGCCAACGCACGCGCCCTGGATCATCGCCACCGTGGGATGGCGGCTGCCGGCAATCGCCTCCATGGCGGCGTGGGTAACCTGCGCGTAATCCTGCGCCTGCGCCGAGCTGGAGCGCATGCGGGTGAACTCCTCGATGTCCGCCCCCGCGGCAAAGGCCTTGTCGCCTGCGCCGCGCAGCACGATGCAGCGCAGGTCATCGTTGGCCGAGAGCGTCTGGAACGCCTGCGTCAGGCCCTGCCACATGCCCAGGTCGAGCGCGTTCAGCTTGTCGGGGTTGTTCAGCGTGATGGTGGCGATGCGCTCGTCGTACTCGATCAGGATGGCTTGTCTCATGGTCTGTATTTGTCGTTGGATGTCGTTGAATGTCGGCTGGATGGCGCTTGCCCCAAGGACAGGTTCGGTGCGGTGCCTTGACCTGCGCAAGTCTAGGGTTTCCGCCGCCGCCCGCCAAACGAGAAAAACTCAGCGGCATTTCAAGAAAAACTAGGGCGCGCGCGGCTATGAAAAAAACTTGGGGCCGCTTCAAGTAAATCCACGTTGTGGCGCTCGCGGCTTGTTTCTAGACTTCGTCACCAAAGCCGCTCTCGCCAGCTCCCTGCCATGCTCGAGAAGCGGCGCATCACATCCCGCATGGAGACAAGAGACAAGATGGCCCTCATCAACTACATCACCCAGATCCAGATCGATTTCGGCGCGGTTGCGCTGCTGGCGCAGGAATGCGAGCGCATCGGCGTCTCCCGCCCGCTGGTCGTCACCGATGCCGGCGTCAGGGCGGCAGGCATCCTGGACCGCGTGCTGGCGCAGTTGCCTGCCGGTATCGAGCCCGTCGTCTTCGACGGCACCCCCTCCAACCCGACCGAGCGCGCCATGCGCGAAGCCGTGGCGCTCTACCTCGAGCACCGCTGCGACGGCATCATCGCGGTCGGCGGCGGCTCTCCCATCGACCTGGCCAAGGGCGTGGCCGTGTGCGCCACGCACCAGGGCCCGCTCAAGGCGTTCGCCGCCATCGAAGGCGGCGTGGCGCGCATCACCGCGGCCACCGCTGCGCTGATCGCCGTGCCCACCACCGCCGGCACCGGCAGCGAGGTGGGCCGTGGCGCCGTGCTGATCCTCGACGACGGGCGCAAGGTCGGCGTGCTCTCGCCCTACCTGGTGCCGCGCGTCGCCATCTGCGATCCGGAGCTGACCTTTGGCCTGCCGCCGCGGCTGACGGCGGCCACCGGCATGGACGCCATCGCCCATTGCATCGAGACCTTCCTGGCGCCGGCGTTCAACCCGCCCGCCGACGGTATCGCGCTCGACGGCCTGCGCCGCGCCTGGCTGCATATCGAGGCCGCCACCGCCTCGCCGCAGGACCGCAATGCGCGGCTGAACATGATGAGCGCATCCATGCAAGGCGCGCTGGCCTTCCAGAAAGGGCTGGGCTGCGTGCACAGCCTCAGCCACTCGCTGGGCGGGATCAATCCGATGCTGCACCACGGCACCCTGAACGCCATCCTGCTGCCCGCCGTGATCCGCTTCAATGCATCGGCGCCATCGGTACGCGACGAACAGCGCCTGGCACGCATGGCGCAGGCGATGCAGCTCGACGGCCCTGAGGCCATCGGCCCGGCCATTGTCGCCATGAACCAGCGGCTGGGCCTGCCGAGCGGGCTGGCGGCGCTTGGCGTGACCAGCGCGCTGTTCCCGCGCATTATCGAAGGCGCGCTGACCGATCACTGCCATAAGACCAATCCGCGCATGGCGAGCGCGCAGGAATACGCGGCGATGCTGGCCGAGGCGATGTAGGCGTCGGTGTAGTCCCGCACAGAAGTCTGCTGTACCTATAAAAAAGGTTCATCGGACTTTCGTGTGGGTCCTCCATCCGAGCGAGAGCCACACGATGCAATGCGCTGGTTTGCTCCCCTCTCCCATGAAATGGGAGAGGGGCCGGGGGAGAGGGTGGGCGCTCGCTCAAGGTGACGCGCCTCGCTCTTGCGGATGCCCGCCCTCTCCCCCAACCCCTCTCCCGCCGCGCGGGAGAGGGGAGCAACGCCTGCGCGAGATTGCACGCGAGCGCTCTTGCTGCGCCCCACACAGAAGTCTGAAGAACCATAAAAAATAACCTGGAGACAAGCCATGCTACGCAGGACGTTCCTCACTGCCACGGCTGCCGGCGCCACCTCGCTGGCGGCGCCCCTGGCCTTTGCGCAGGCGCTGCCCACCGGCCCCATGCGCATCGTCGTGGGCTTTCCGCCCGGAGGCGGCACCGATGTGATGGCCCGCGTGATGGCCAACAAGCTCGGCGAGCTCTGGCATACGTCGGTCATCGTCGACAACCGTCCTGGCGCGGCCGGTGTGATTGCCGCCGAGTACACGGTCAAGCAGCCCGCCGACGGCACCACGCTGCTGATGACCAATATCAGCAACCACGCCATTGCGCCGAGCCTGTATCCCAGGCTGGGCTATGTGGTCGAGCGCGACTTCACACCCATCATGCTGGTGGGCGTCACGCCCAACCTGTTGATCTGCAACACGCAGGAAGGCGCCAGGACCCTGAAGGATGTGATCGAGCAGTGCCGCAAGAGCCCGGGCAAGATCACGTTTGGCTCCTCAGGCGCGGGCGCGGCGCAGCACCTGGCGCTGGAGCTGTTCAAGCTGCGCGCCGGCGTGGATGCCATGCACGTGCCCTATCGCGGCTCGGCGCCCATGCTGACCGACCTGATCGGCGGGCAGATCGATTTCAGCTTCGAGACCATGACCTCGGCCACGCCGCAGATCCAGGGCGGCAAGCTGATTGCCATTGCACAGACCCGGCCCAAGCGCGCCAAGAGCTTCCCCAACGTGCCCACCATCGCCGAATCGGGCTTCCCTGGCTTCGACGCCAGCACCTGGTACGGGCTGGTAGGCCCCGCCGGCATGCCGGCCGCCCTGGTGCAAAAGATGAACGCGGACATGAACAAGGTGCTTGCGATGCCGGAGGTGGCGGACAAGCTGGCCAGCTTCGGCGCCGAGGATGGCGGCGGCAGCGCCGCGCGCTTCGGCACCTTTATCGGCGCAGAGCTCACCAAGTGGGCCAAGGTGGTCAAAGACGCCCAGGTGAAGGTCTGACATGGCGCGCCGCATCACCATCGAGGAAACCCTGCCACGTGACGCCGCGCGGGCGGTGCTGGTTGGCCGCGCGTGGCTGCCGGGGCCACAAGGCGGGCCGACGCCGGTCGTCGTGCGCAACGGCCAGCTGTTCGACCTGGGCGCGTTGCGCCCGACCATTGCCGCCTTGCTCGACCTGCCTGACCCGGCGGATGCGGTCAGGCAGGCTGGAGGCGCCGCACTCGGCACGGTGGCGGACTGGCTGGCATCCACCTGCGAGCACGGCCCCGATCCGCGTTACCGCCACCTGCTCGCGCCGAACGACCTGCAGGTGGTGAAAGCCGCCGGCGTGACCTTTGCCGCCAGCATGATCGAGCGCGTCATCGAGGAGCAGGCGCGCGGCGATGCCGCCAAGGCCGAAGCGGTCCGCCAGAGCGTGGCGCACCTGGCCGACGCAGGGCTCGCCGCCGTGCGCCCCGGCTCGCCGCAGGCGCTGCGCATCAAGGAGGTGCTGCTGGCGCAAGGGCTGTGGTCCCAGTACCTGGAAGTGGGCATCGGCGCGGACGCGGAGATCTTCACCAAGGCGGCGCCGCTGTCGTCGATGGGCACCGGCGTGGACGTGGGCGTTCATCCCGGCTCGTCATGGAACAACCCCGAGCCGGAGGTGGTGCTCGCGGTGTCCTCGCGCGGCACCATCGTTGGGGCCGCGCTCGGCAACGACGTCAACCTGCGCGACTTCGAAGGGCGCAGCGCGCTGCTGCTGGGCAAGGCCAAGGACAATAACGCCTCATGCAGCATCGGCCCATGGATCCGCCTGTGCGATGCGGCGTTTGGCATCGACGACATCTGCACAACCGACATCGAACTCACCATCGAAGGCGAGGACGGCTTCGTGCTGCAAGGCGCCAGCACGATGACGCAGATCAGCCGCTCGCCGCAGGAGCTGGTTGGCCACGCCATGGGCCCGCACCACCAGTATCCGGACGGCATGATGCTGTTCTGCGGCACGATGTTCGCGCCCGTGCAGGACCGCGACGCGCCCGGCGCCGGCTTTACGCATCACGTGGGCGACCGCGTGTCGATCCGCGCGGCGAGGCTCGGCGGCCTCGTCAACTGGGTCGGCAGCAGCGCAAGCCTGCCGCCGTGGCAGTTCGGCATCGGCGCCCTGATGGACAACCTCGCCCGCCGCGGCCTGCTTGGCCCACCTCCCTGAGCCTTTGGCTTAACCCAGCGAGGCCGGGATCAGCCGGGAGCACCCGGGAGCACCCAGGCTCGCCACCCACATACACAATCCGAAGGAGACACCATGAGACACGCCATCTCGCGTATCGTGCTGGCCGCGTTGTTCGCAGCAGGAGCCGCCGCCGCGCTGGCCACCCCGGCGGCTGCGCAAACCCCCATCAAGCTGCGCTTTGCCCACACCGTGCCGGAGACCGATTCCCAGCACCTGGCTGCGCTATCGTTCAGCAAGAAGGTCAAGGAGCGCACGCAAGGCGCGGTCGAAATCCAGGTCTTTGCCAACAGCCAGCTCGGCAACGACACCACGCTGGTCACCGGCATCCGCAGCGGCACCATCGACATCGGCGCCACCGGCAACCCGTTTGTCACCGGGCTGGCGCCCAAGCTCAACGTGCTGGACCTGCCCTACCAGTTCGACGACGGCCCGCAGGCCTATCGCGCGCTGGACGGCGCGGTGGGACGCGGCCTGCTCGATGAGCTGGGCTCGCACCAAATCAAGGGCCTGGCCTTCTGGGAAATCGGCTTTCGCAGCCTGGGCAACAACAAGCGCCAGATCAACAAAGCCGACGATATCCGCGGCCTGAAGATCCGCACCACGCCGAACCCGTCGCATATCAAGGCGTTCCAGCTGCTCGGCGCGAGCCCGCAGCCGATGCCCTTCGCAGAGGTCTTCGGCGCGCTGGAATCCGGTGCGGTGGACGGGCAAGAGAATCCGCCCACGCTGATGCTGTCATCCAAGATGTACGAAGTGCAGAAATACCTCTCGCTCACGCGGCATGCCTACACCGCGCTAGTGGTGCTGATGAACAAGGCCAAGTTCGATTCGCTCAAGCCGGAGTACCAGAAAATCCTGCTGGAAGAAGCCGCCGCCGCCGCCACCTTCCAGCGCAAGCTCAACACGGACAACGAGGCGCAGTCCATCGCACAGTTGCGCGCCAAGGGCATGCAGGTCAACGAGCACCCGGACGTGGCGAGCATCAGGAAGATCGTCAAGGAAGAGACGCGCCAGCTCTATGTGCAGAAGAACGGCGACACCGTGCTGCGTGCCATCGACGCCCAACGCTGAAGCCGCGCGGAGACCGGACATGCAAACGCAGCCTTCACCGTCGGCCATGGTCGACGCGCACCATCATCTCTGGCGCTTCGGCGACGACGCACGCTATCCGTGGCTGCAGGAGAAATACGACCCGCAAGCCTTCTTCCTCGGCAGCTATGCCGCGTTGCGCGAGGACTTTGGCCCGGACGCCTATCTGGCGCGCTGGGGCAACGTGCGGCTCGCCGCCACCGTGCACGTGGAAGCCGAGCGCCATCCCGAGGAGTCCCTCGCGGAGACCGGCTGGCTGCACCGGATCCATGCGGTGCATGGATTTCCCAACGCGATCGTGGCGCATGCGGATTTCAGGAGTGCCGACCTGGAGCAGCGCTTGCTGGCACAGGCTGATTTTCCGCTGGTGCGCGGGGTGCGCTGCAAGCCGGTGACGAGCCGGCGCGCTGACGAAAGCGTGCGCGGACAAGCAGGCACGCTGCAGGATGCACGCTGGCTGGAAGGCCTCGGCCTGCTGGCCGCGCACGACCTCTCATGGGACTTGCGCGTGCCGTTCTGGCATCTGCAAGAGGCAGCCGATGCGGTGGCGATGTTTCCCGCGCTGCGGGTAGTGCTGGAACACACCGGGCTGCCGTGGGACCGCTCCGACGCAGGCCTGGCTGCGTGGCGCCGCGGCATGGAAGCGCTGGCGCGCCTGCCCAACGTGCACGTGAAGCTTTCCGAATTCGGACTGCCCGATGCAGCGTGGGACCGCGCGGGCAATGTGCGCGTCGTCCGCGAGGCGCTGGACATCTTCGGCTGGCAGCGATGCATGTTCGCCAGCAACCTGCCGGTATCCGGGCTGCGTGCTGGCATCGGAGAAGTGGTCGGAATGGTGGCGGAAGGGCTGAACGGCCTGACTGCCGACGCGGCGCGAGCCGTATGGCACGACAACACGCTGCGCTTCTACCGGATCGCGCAGCCGAATCAATAAGCAACGAGACAACGAACATGGAAACGACAACAGAAGAACCGGCCGTGACCCGCGTCATGGTACACACAGCGGAAGGCGCGATGGTGGCCATGATGGCCGTCATGATCGTGCTGGTGTTCGGCAACGTAGTGCTGCGCTACGCCTTCAACTCCGGCATCGCGTTCTCCGAGGAAGCCTCGCGCTTCGTCTTCATGTGGCTGACGCTGACCGGCGCCCTGCTTGTCATGCGCGACAAGGCGCACCTTGGCATGTCCACCATCGTGTCTCGGCTTGGCGAGCCGGGACAGCGCCTGTGCCGCTTTATCTCCGACGCTGGCGCGCTCGCCTGCTGCCTGCTGCTGGCCAATGGCGCGTGGAAGCTGGTGGTCATCGGCATGGACGACATGGCCCCGGTGACGGGCGTGCCGATCGGCCTGGTCTATGCCTGCCTGCTGTTCAGCAGCCTGGGCATGGCCGGCCTGTTGGCGCATTCGCTATGGCGCCTGGTGAGCGGGCGCATGCCGCGCGCGGAGCTGGTGCCGGAGTCCGGCGCCAGCGGCGAATGATTTCCTGGAGCCAGTCATGACTATCGTTGTATTTGTCGGCTCCCTGCTGGGCGCCATGGCGCTCGGCATGCCGATCGCATTCTCGCTGCTGGTGTCGGGCATCGCCCTGATGTTCCACCTCGGCAATTTCGACACGCAGATCATCGCGCAGAACATGCTGGAGGGCGTGAACAACTACCCGCTGATGGCAGTGCCGTTCTTCATGCTGGCCGGCGAACTGATGAACGCCGGCGGCCTGTCGAGCCGCATCGTCAAGGTGGCGGAAGCCACGGTGGGCCACGTGCGCGGCGGGCTTGGCTATGTGGCGATCATCGCCGCTACGGTGGTGGCCAGCATCTCCGGCTCGGCCGTGGCGGACACGGCCGCGGTGGCCGCGCTGCTCATCCCCATGATGCGCAACGCCGGCTACAACGTACCGCGCTCCGCCGGGCTGATCGCTGCGGGCGGCATCATCGCGCCGGTGATCCCGCCATCGATCGCCATCGTGGTGTTTGGCGTGGTGGCGCAGGTATCCATCACCAAATTGTTCCTCGCCGGCATTGCGCCAGGCGCCATGATGGCGCTGACGCTCACCGCCACGTGGTACTTCTGCGCCCGCAAGGATTCGGCGTCCGCCGTCGCCACGCAGCGCTTCGAGTTCCGCCGCCTGCGGCAGTCGCTGATGGACGGCGTGTGGGCGCTGGTGCTGCCGGTGGTCATCATCGGCGGCATGAAGATCGGCGTGTTCACGCCCACCGAGGCAGCCGTGGTCGCCGTCGTCTACGCCATGGCGGTTGGGCGCTTCGTCTACGGCGAGCTCAAGCTGCGCGACCTGCCCCACCTGATCGTCACCGCCACCAAGACATCCAGCACCGTGCTGTTCCTGGTCGCCTGCGCGCTGGTCTCGGCCTGGCTCATCACCATCGCCAATATCCCGGCGCAGGTCACGGCGCTGCTCGATCCCTTCATCGACAACAAGATCCTGCTGATGTTTGTGATCATGGTGCTGGTGATAATCGTCGGCACGGCGCTGGACCTGATGCCCACCGTGCTGATCATGACGCCCATCCTCATGCCCGTGATCACCAAGGCCGGCATCGATCCCGTGTACTTCGGCGTGATGTTCATCCTCAACAACGCCATCGGGTTGCTGACACCGCCGGTCGGCACGGTGCTCAACGTGGTGGCCGGTACCTCGCGCTGCAGCCTCGACAGCGTGATCGCCGGTGTGTGGCCCTTCCTGCTGTCGCTCACCGTGCTGATGTTCCTGTTCGTGCTGTTCCCCCAACTCATCCTGGTTCCCGCCAGCTGGATGCGGTAACCGCTTGCCAATCACACAACCTGGAAAGACGGAGACTGATATGAAAAAACCCATGAACCACACGCGCATCCACAGCAAGCTGCGCCAGCACAGCCTCGCCCTCGCAACCGCGGGCGCCCTTGCATTCTCCCTGTCATCGGCTTGCGCGCAAACGCAACCCACCGACTGCGCCGCCGCGCAAGCCGCCAGCCAGAACCCGGCCTACCCAAGCGCCAGTGTCAAGCGCTACATCAAGACCCCCACCGGCTACCTGCTGGTGCTGCGCATGGGCGACAACGTGTTCGAACAGCTCGAAGCCTTCGCCATCTGCGAACGCGTGCCCAGCGCAAGCCTCAGCGCCATCGGCTTCACCAACGTCACCTTCGGCTTCTGGGACGCCGACAAGAAAGCCTTCAACCCCAAGACCTTCCGCAACGTAGAGATGGCCAGCATCGTGGGCAGCCTCGCCTGGAAAGACGGCAAGCCCTCCATCCACGCCCACGGCGTCGCCGGCGACAAGACGTTTGATACGTATGGAGGGCACATCCTGGCCATGGAGGTAGGCACAGGCTCGCTGGAAGTGACGGTGACGGTGTATCCGCAACAACTTGAGCGCGCGATCGATCCGAAGATCGGCGCCAATGTGCTGGGGCTGTAGATTGAAGCGTAGGGAATGGAAGCCGGATCGGTCCGGTTTGACATCTCGGCCGCGCCACCGCCCGCCCTCTCCCCCAACCAGCGGCAAGATAAACCGTTCAACTGATCAGCCGATCAACCCATTGTGGTAGCCGTGTGAAGCGCCCGAAGGGCGGGCCACACCCCAGCGCGATGCGAAGCGAGCCGTCAAGGTTCACCTAGGCCGTATGGGGCGCCGAGGGGGTGTCGCCCCATCCGGCGCGCCTTTTTTGCCTACTTTTTTGGCAAGACAAAAAAGTAGGTCGCCGCCCCGCAGGGGTGGTGAAACTGCTTTTGACTTTAAGCAGTTGCAGCTGCAGCTGCAGTTGCACTTAAGCCAACCACACCACCAACCTCAATCCCATTCAGGCGCCAACCCCTCCGGACTAGTCAACCGCCCACCTCGATCCAGCGCAGCAATATCAGCCATATCCTGCTCAGACAGGCGAACAGCCAGCGCCCCAAGGTTGCTCTCCAGATTGGCACGCTTGGTAGAAGAAGGAATCACCGCATAACCAAGCTGCATAGCCCAAGCTAACACCACCTGCGCAGCCGTAGCCCCATGCCGCTGAGCAATCCCCTGAATCACCGGATCCTGCAAAGCCTTGCCATAGCCCAACGTCATATACGAAGTAATATGAATCCCCTGGCTACGAGCAAAATCAACCACCTTGCGATTCTGCAAGAATGGATGCAACTCGACCTGGTTGGTAGCAATAGCACCCGCCCCAACCACATCGATGGCCTGCTGCATCAGCCTGATCGTGAAATTGGACACCCCGATCTGACGAGTCAGCCCCTGGTCGCGAGCCTCGGCCAGCGCGCTCATGAACTCAGCAACCGGCACCGCATCATCCGGCGACGGCCAGTGGATCAGCGTCAGGTCGACATGATCCGTACGCAGCTTGGCAAGGCTGTCCTTGAGGCTGGCCGCCAGCTTGTCGCGCGACAGGTTCCCGGTCCAGATCTTGGTCGTCAGGAACAGGTCCGAGCGAGCCACGCCGCTCTCGGCAATGGCCTGGCCAACCTCGGCCTCGTTGCCGTAGATCTGCGCGGTGTCGATGGCGCGGTAGCCAACGTCGAGGCCGTTGCGCACGGAGTCGATGACGGTCTGGCCTTGCAGGCGGAAGGTACCTAGGCCGATGGCGGGGATGGACATTGTGTTTTCCTTTGTCAGGTCATGCGTTAGCGGTCACGGCCGGCTGCGGCCATGGCCTGAATGATTCCGCGTTTCAGTGTTTCAGGTGGGGCGTCAGGCGAGCGGCATCTCGTTCTCGATCCATGCCGTCACCGACGCGTGCCGGGGCTGCCAGCCCAGCTCCGAGCGCGCGCGCTGTGCGCGCACGCGGCTGTTGGAGCCGAAGGAGTAGCGCGACTGGCCTTCGCCCCAGGTGGGCGTGGCCTCTTCGACCGACCAGGACTGCACGGGCCCGAGGCCGAGCCGCCGGGCAATGGCAGCGCCGATCTCGGCGTACGACGCCTCGCCGTTCTCGACGAAATAGAAGGCGCCAGCGGGCGCGCTGTCGAGCACGCGCGCATAGAGGTCCACGACATCGGCGATATGCACGTTGGACCAGCGGTTCACGCCAGCGCCGACGATGCGCACCACGCCGCTTTGCCTGGCCTGTGCCACCAGCGGCGGAATCTGCACGCTGTCGGCATGCAGCCCGGCGCCAACGCCGTAGATCATGCTGTTGCACAGCACGGCGCTGCGCACGCCATCTGCAGCGGCTGACAGCACCATCTGGTCGATGGCGTGGCGCGCCTGCTTGCCCGCCTCCACCACGAACGGTGTTTCCTCGTCGAAGATACGCGGCGACAAGGCATTGCCGCCGGCATCGTCGCCGATCACGCTGGAGCCGCTGGTATGCAGCAACGGCTTGCCCGAGTCGCGCAAGCCGGCCAGCAGCGCCGCTACAGCGGCGCGGTGGTCGCTGCTGGCGGCGTTGATCACGCCGTCGGCTTGGGCGGCTTCGCGCGTCAGCAGGGCGGCGTCATCGAGCGTGCCCTGCACGGGCACGACGCCGCGCGTGGCCAGCTGTGCGGCCTGTGCCGGATTGCGGACCAGGCCGCGCACGCTATGTCCTGCGGCAATGAAGTGGGCAGCGACAGAGCCGCCGATAAAGCCGGTCGCGCCGGTGATGAAGATTTGCATGGGATTGCTCCTGGGACCGGGCTGCGAAGCGCGTCGATTGGGTCGGGGCCGAGAGACTGTGGCCGTGGCCGGATGAACATGACCCGAGTATCCGCGCTACCCATACAGAGAAAAACCGGGCGGCGTGCAGAACATATTTGATTCCCGCGCAAGAATGGGCGGCCCGCACACGATATGTGCTGCGCACTGCCTGCGCCGCCGTGCCGTAGCGCCACCGTGCCTAGCCCCAATACTGTTCACTTCACAACCACTTTGGGGACGATTCGCTGATTCAGCGGCTCGGATCGCCGCCGGATTCGGAAATTCGACATCTTTCGTTTCACGCCGCGGGGATTGCGCTT
>NZ_JBIUHC010000040.1:0-66470 GCF_044627735.1 Cupriavidus sp. CuC1
CTGGATTTCGATGCGCTCGACACGCTGGCGCTCGCCGGCATCCGCTGCCGGTGCCCGGCCGCGCGGCTGGCCGCCGGCAGGTGCCTGGCCGCGGCCACGGCCACCACCACCATTGCCCTGGCCCTGCCCACGTGCCTGCCGGCCCTTCTGGATTGGCTCGGCCGGAATGCTCGGATCCACCTCGAAGCCCGGCAAGATGGTTTGCTCGATCTGGCGCTTGATCAGCCGCTCGATATCGCGCATCAGCGAGATTTCATCCACGCAGACCAGTGAGATCGCCTCGCCCTCGGCGCCGGCGCGGCCGGTACGGCCGATACGGTGCACGTAGTCTTCGGGCACGTTGGGCAGGTCGTAGTTGACCACGTGGGGCAGCTGGTCGATGTCGATGCCGCGCGCGGCGATATCGGTAGCCACCAGCAAGCGCAGCGTGCCGGCCTTGAACTCGGTCAGCGCGCGCGTGCGGGCCGACTGGCTCTTGTTGCCGTGAATGGCCAGCGCCGACAGGCCGTCCTTGTCGAGCTGCTCGGCCAGGCGGTTGGCGCCGTGCTTGGTGCGGGTGAACACCAGCACCTGGTGCCAGTCGTTCTCGCGCACCAGGTGGGCCAGCAGTTCGCGCTTGCGCTCGCGGTCCACCGGGTAGACGCGCTGCGCCACGGTTTCGGCCGTGGTGTTGCGGCGCGCCACTTCGATGGAGGCGGGGTTGTCAAGCAGGCGGTCGGCCAGGCCACGGATCTCGTCGGAGAAGGTGGCCGAGAACAGCAGGTTCTGGCGCTTCGGCGGCAAGACGTTGAGGATCTTGCGGATGTCGTGGATGAAGCCCATGTCGAGCATGCGGTCGGCTTCGTCCAGCACCAGCATTTCCACGTGCGACAGGTCGATGGTGCGCTGGGACAGATGATCGAGCAGGCGGCCGGGCGTGGCCACCACGATATCGACACCGCGCTTGAGCTGTTCGATCTGCGGGTTGATGCCCACGCCGCCGAACATCACCATGGAGCGCAGCTTGAGGTACTTGCCGTAGTTACGGACGCTTTCTTCCACCTGCGCCGCCAGCTCGCGGGTCGGGGTCAGGACCAGTGCCCGTACCGGCAAGCGTTGTCCACGTGCGGGTTCGCGGCCGGCCGAGGATTCGGACAGCAGTTGCAGCAGCGGCAGCGTGAAGCCGGCCGTCTTGCCGGTGCCGGTCTGCGCGCCGGCAAGCAGGTCGCCCCCTTTCAGGATGGCGGGAATCGCCTGCGCTTGAATCGGAGTCGGCGTGGTATAGCCCTGTTCGGCCACGGCACGCATAAGCTTGTCGGACAAGCCAAGTTCGGAAAAAGACATGAATTGACGCTTCGGCCGCCCTTTGCGCATGTGGTGCGCCAATCGCGGGGGCGACGTGAGTGAGAAAACCGAAAACCGGAAATACCGACCGGCGAAGCGAGGCGACTGCCCCCGCTTCTTTAGGAGGAAAGACCGCTAGTGTACCAGCCCGGCGCTTTCACGCGCACGCGGCGCCCCAAGGGACGCGGGCGCCGCTGCGCTATCATGGCGGCCATCCCTCAGCTGGCCCCTGCCTGGCCGAGCCCACGCACCGCGCGGGCGCGCGCCAGCCCGGCCCAGCCCATCCCAGCCCCCGGATGCCGACACGATGCGGTTCAGGTTCATCGAAGACCAGGAAGTCACCCTCTTTACTGCCATCCCGGTAGGGATTGCCGCGGCCATCGTCACCACCCTGTTCAAGGAAGCGCTGGACGCCAGCGGTTATGTGATGTTTGGCACGCACGCCGATATCGTCACGGTATTCGCGGGCCTCGCACTGATCTGGCGGGTGGCGATCCCGACGCTTGGCGGCGTGATCGCGGGCTTGCTGCTGACGGCGGCAGCCAAGCTCAACGCCGCGCGGCCTGGCGTCTCCGACTATATGGAGGCGGTTGCCAGCGGCACCGGGCGACTGCCGGTGCGCATTACCTTGCTGCGCGCGCTGTCTTCATTCTGCTCCATCGTCACGGGCAGCTCGGTGGGTAAGGAAGGCGCGATGATCCAGCTCGCGGCCCTGTGCGGATCGGTGTTTCCGTCCGCGCGCGCCGGCAGCGGGCCGGATGGCGACACCAACCTGCGGCGCATGCTCACGGCTTGCGCGGCGGCCGCCGGGCTGGCCTCGGTGTATCACACGCCACTGTCGGCGGCGGTCTTCGTGGCCGAGGTGGTCTTTGGCGCGGTGGCGGTGCAGCGCCTGATGCCGCTGTTCCTGGCTTCCGTGGCGGGCACCGTGGTCAGCCAGCTGCATGGTGGCCTGCAGCCACTCTATCCAGGCCTCAGTGTGCCGTCCGACCTGTTGCAGCCGCCGATGCTGCTGTCGGCCGTGCTGCTGGGCGTGCTGGCTGGCGTGTCCGGCGCCCTCTTCATGCGCGCCTCCAGCCTGGCCAAGCGCGCCTTTGCCCGAGTGCCGGGCGGCTTCGTGCCGCGCCTGGCGCTGGGCGGCGCCCTGGTGGGCGTGCTGGCGATCTGGGTGCCCGAGGTGGTGGGAAATGGCTTCTACACCATCCAGTCGATCCTGCAGGCGCATCCGCTGAGCGTGCCGCTGGTGGCCGTGCTGCTGGCCAAGCTGGTGGCCACCGTGCTCAGCATGGGCTCGGGCGCGGTGGGCGGCGTGTTCACCCCCTCGCTGTTCGTCGGCGCCGCGCTCGGGCAACTGCTGGCACCCGCCGTGCCGGGCGGCAGCGGCGCGCCGCTGCTGCCGCTGGTGGGCATGGCCGCCTTCCTGGCCGCTACCAGCCAGGCGCCGCTGATGTCGGTGCTGATGGTGTTCGAGATGACACTGGCCCCGGCGCTGCTGCTGCCGGGCATGATCGGCGCGGCGGCGGCCTACTACACCGCATCGCGCTGCCAGACCTTGTCCTTGTATAGCGTGGTGGCCGAGCGCACGCAGGCCTCGGCCGCGGCCGACCGGGCCCGCGCGCTGACGCTGGCCGGGCTGTGCGACGCCACCGACACCATCATCGGCCCCGAGGCCACGCTGGAGCAGGCCAGCGACAAGTTCGCCGAGACCGGCACGCGCTATTTGTATATGGTTGGGCCGGATGGCCGCCTGCTGGGCGCGCTGTCGATCCATGCGGTGCAGCGCGCGCTGCGCGAGCAGCCGCACGCGGGACTGCTCGCGCTGTGCGAGCGCGATTTCCCAACCCTGACGCCGGAGTCCCGCCTGCCCGACGCAATGCGGCTGTTCACCCATCACGCGCTCAACCGGATCCCGCTGATCCGCGACACGGCCGGGCGCGAGCTGATGGGCACGGTCTCCAAGCAGCGTGTGCTGCAGGAAGCATCCGGGCTGTTCTAACGCCGCGCGCAAGGCGGGCGACCGGGTAGAATATTAGGTTGCCCGGCCCGCGCCGCCGGGAAGAAGACCCGCATCGCTTTCGTTTTCCGAACCGTTTCCCGCCGGAGCCTCCATGCCAGCCAACCGTGCCCCGCGCCCTGCCCTTTTTGACTTGGTGCGGGCAACCCTGCTAGCCGCATCGCTTGCTTTGTCGGCCGCACTGCTGCCGGCAACGGCGCATGCGCAGCAGGCGTTGCGCGTGATCCCCGCCGACGCGGCCAAGGCCAAGCTGGTGCTCGCCGCGCAGTCGCCCAGCGCGCCACAGTCGGCCACGCTGGACGGCAAGACCGTTGGCGTGGCGCCGGGCCTGCGGCTGTTCGGCACGGATAACCAGTTGCTGCCCATTGGGGCGGTCGCCGGCCAGAAGCTGCCGGTGCGGTTCAAGCTCGACCTCTACGGCCAGTTGCTGACGGCCTGGGTGCTGAGCGAGCAGGAACAGAAAGCAGCGCAATAGTGCCATAGCCGTATTCCGGGGCGCGGCGACGCGCCGAGGCCCGGATGCTCTTTAGTCCCCATAAAACCCTGATGCCCCCAGGTCAACCACTGAGATCGGCACCATGAAAAAAGTCTTCGTCAAAACCTACGGCTGTCAGATGAACGAGTACGACTCGGACAAGATGGTCGATGTGCTCCATGCCACCCAGGGCATGGAGAAGACAGACACGCTGGAAGAAGCGGACGTCATCCTCTTCAACACCTGCTCCGTGCGCGAGAAAGCGCAAGAGAAGGTGTTCTCGGAACTGGGCCGCCTGAAGGCGCTCAAGGCCGTCAAGCCGGACCTGGTGATCGGCGTGGGCGGCTGCGTGGCGAGCCAGGAAGGCGCCGCCATCGTCAAGCGCGCGCCCTATGTCGACGTGGTCTTCGGCCCGCAGACACTGCACCGACTGCCCGACATGATCAACCGCCGCCAGCAGACCGGCCACTCGCAGGTGGACATCTCCTTTCCCGAGATCGAGAAGTTCGACCACCTGCCGCCGGCACGAGTGGAAGGCCCGAGCGCCTTTGTCTCGATCATGGAAGGCTGCTCCAAGTACTGCAGCTACTGCGTGGTGCCCTACACCCGCGGCGAGGAAGTCTCGCGCCCGTTCGAAGATGTGCTGGCGGAAGTCGCCGGCCTGGCCGAGCAAGGCGTGCGCGAAGTCACATTGCTGGGGCAGAACGTCAACGCCTATCGCGGCGCCATGGGCGGTACCAGCGAAATCGCCGACTTCGCGCTGCTGATCGAATACGTGGCCGAGATCCCCGGCATCGAGCGCATCCGCTACACCACCAGCCACCCGAAGGAGTTCACGCCGCGGCTGATCGAGATGTACGAGCGCTGCCCGAAGCTGGTCAACCACCTGCACCTGCCGGTGCAGCACGCCTCCGACCGCATCCTGATGGCGATGAAGCGCGGTTACAGCGTGCTGGAGTACAAGAGCATCATTCGCAAGTTGCGCGCACTGCGTCCGGACATGTCGCTGTCATCCGACTTCATCATCGGCTTTCCCGGCGAGACCGAGGCGGACTTTGAAAAGCTGATGGCCATGATCGAGGAGATCGGCTACGACACCTCGTTCTCGTTCATCTTCAGCCCGCGCCCCGGCACGCCGGCGGCCAACCTGGCCGACGACACGCCGGCCGAGGTCAAGCTGCGCCGCCTGCAGCGCCTGCAGGCCACCATCGAGGAGAACGTGCAGCGCATCAGCGCCGGCATGGTCGGCTCGGTGCAGCGCATCCTGGTGGAAGGCCCGGCACGCAAGGACCCGACCGAGTTGCACGGCCGCACCGAAAACAACCGCGTGGTGAACTTCGCGCTGCCGGGCGTGCCCCAGGCCAGCCGCGACCGCATGGTCGGCGAAATGGTGGACGTGGCCATTACCGAAGCCTTTCCGCATTCGCTGCGCGGCGAAATCGTAGTGCGCCAGTAATCCAAGCCTGATGCCGCCTGATGCCGCCACTCGTACCCAGATGAAAATTCCCTCAGCCGAATTCGTCGCCCCCAAGGACGACAACGCCCGCCTGCAGAACCTGTGCGGGCCGCTTGACGAGAACCTGCGCCAGATCGAGCAGGCGCTCGACGTCACCATCCAGCGCCGCGGCCATCGCATGACCGTGCGCGGCGCCTATGCCCGCGACGCGGCGGCGGCACTCGAGCGCTTCTACAACAACGCCCGCACCGCCCTGTCGATCGATGACGTGCAGCTCGGCCTGGTCGAGGCGCGCCAGGTCGCCGCGCACGGCGGCTATGTGCCCGACGGCGCGAGCGCGGATACCGGGGGCGACGATGACGAATCCCCCGTGCTGCACACGCGCCGCGCGGGCCTGCACGGGCGCACGCCCATGCAGCGCGACTACCTGCGCAACGTGCTGGCGCACGACCTGACGCTCGGCATCGGCCCGGCCGGCACCGGCAAGACCTACCTGGCGGTGGCCTGCGCCGTGGACGCGCTCGAACGCGACTCGGTCAAGCGCATCGTGCTGACGCGCCCCGCGGTGGAAGCCGGCGAGCGCCTGGGCTTCTTGCCCGGCGACCTGGCGCAGAAGATCGACCCCTACCTGCGGCCGCTGTACGACGCCCTCTACGACCTGCTCGGCTTCGACCGCACGCAAAAGATGTTCGAGCGCCAGATGATCGAGGTCGCGCCGCTGGCCTATATGCGCGGGCGCACGCTGAACCACGCCTTCATCATCCTGGACGAGGCGCAGAACACCACGCCCGAGCAGATGAAGATGTTCCTGACCCGGATCGGCTTTGGCTCCAAGGCGGTCATCACCGGCGACACCACCCAGATCGACCTGCCGCGCGGGCAGAAGAGCGGGCTGGTGGAAGCCCAGCACGTGCTGCGCGAAGTGCGCGGCGTGGCCATGACCCGCTTTACCAGCACCGACGTCGTACGCCATCCGCTGGTGGCGCGCATCGTCGATGCCTATGACGAATATCACGCTCAACATCGAGACGCTTAAGCAAACGCCAAATCGTGAACGCAAAATCCTCTTCCTCCGCCAGCCTGATCCTGTTCGACGCCGAAGGCCGCGCGCGCAAGACCCAGGCACACGCCCTGCGCGTGCAACTGCCTGACGGCCGCAGCGTCACCGTGGACCTGTCGCAAGCTGCCGACGGCGTGGTCGCGCTGCTGGCCGAGCACACCGACGACCGCCAGCAGGCCGGCCTGCTGGTGCGCCCGGACAACCACGACGCCCTCTCGGTCGCCGTGACCGCCACGCCCGTGGTCACCACCACCGGCACCCCCGCCACGCCGCCATCGCTGGAACTGGCGCTGCAATATGGCGACGGCCTCAAGGCCCACCGCGGCCTGCCGACCCAGCGCAAGGTGCAAACCTGGGCCAAGTCGGCGCTGTACGCCGATGCCACGCTGACCATCCGCTTTGTCGGCGAAGAAGAAGGCCGCAGCCTGAACCGCAGCTACCGCGGCAAGGATTACGCGACCAATGTCCTGACCTTCGCCTATGCCGAGCACGAGTCGGACCCGGTCAGCGGCGATATCGTGCTGTGCTGCCCGGTTGTAGAGCAGGAAGCCCGCGAGCAGAAAAAGTCGCTAGAAGCGCACTATGCGCACCTGATCGTGCACGGCGTGCTGCACGCGCAAGGCTACGAGCACGAGGAAGATGCTGAGGCCGAAGAAATGGAAGCCATCGAAACGGAAACCCTGCAAGCCCTGGGCTTCGCAGATCCGTACCAGGCAGACGGCAACGTCAAAATCAAAATCAAAGACTAGGTGTAGCCGTGATTCCCGCCCGAAGGCGGGAATCACCCCAGCGCGATGCGAAGCGAGCCGTCAAGGTTTACCTAGGCCGTATGGGGCGCCTCGGGATTCGACGAAAAGAGCGGAAAAGAGGGACCCATGTCTGAGTATCGCCTTAAGGCGATGCGAGTTTGGGTCCCGGCCGCTCTTTTCGTCGAATCCCGAGGGGTAGTCGCCCCATCCGGCGCGCCTTTTTTGCCTACTTTTTTGGCAAGACAAAAAAGTAGGTCACCTCCCCGAAGGGGAGGTGAAACTGCAGTTGCAGTTGCAGTTGCAGTTTCAAACACCGCCAAACCTCCCCCGTCACCCCCAAGTCACAGCCCCCAAACCCTTTTAGTGTATCCTTCAACCGATATCCACCCCGCGCTCGTCGCGCCATGAACGACCCTTATCCCAGTTCGAAGTCAGCCGACCGTCCCCGATCCCTGCTCGAACGGCTCTCGGATTTCATCTCTCCCGAGCCCGACTCCCGTGCCGAATTGCTTGAGGTGCTCCAGGATGCGCATGCGCGCAACCTGATCGACGCCGACTCGCTTTCCATGATCGAAGGCGTGTTCCAGGTATCCGAACTTACCGCGCGCGACATCATGGTCCCCCGTGGCCAGATGGACACCGTCAATATCGCCGACGCGCCGGAGAGCTTCATTCCCTTCATGCGGCAGACAGCGCACTCGCGCTTTCCGGTCTATGAGGGCAGCCGCGACAACATCATCGGCATCCTGCTCGCCAAGGACCTCCTGCGGTATTACACAGACGAGGAGTTCGACCTGCGCGAGACGTTGCGCCCGGCGGTGTTCATTCCCGAGTCCAAGCGCCTCAATATCCTGTTGCGCGACTTCCGCATCAACCGCAACCACATCGCCATGGTGGTGGACGAGTACGGCGGCATCGCCGGCCTGGTCACCATCGAGGACGTGCTGGAGCAGATCGTGGGCGACATCGAGGACGAGTTCGATCTCGACGAAGACCATGACAACATCTTGCAACTGCCCGATGGCAGCTGGCGCGTGCATGGACTGACCGAGATCGAGCAGTTCAACGAAACCTTCGGCACGCAATTCTCGGATCACGACGTCGATACCGTGGGCGGCTTGCTGAGCAACCACCTGGGCCATGTGCCGCATCGCGGCGAAGTAGTGGTGCTGCCGCCGATGCGCTTCGAAGTCCTGCGCGCCGACGCCCGGCAGGCACACCTGCTGCTGGTGCGCCGCGAGACTCCTCTCACCGCCCCCGACATGGACGGCGCATGAGGCGCATGCTCCAGGCATGGTCCGGCGCCGCCAGCGCCGGACGCGACGACGCGCGCGGCGTGAGCCTGCCCCGCTTGGTTCTGGCTGCCGTGCTGGGCGTGGCCCATACGCAGGCCTACGCGCCGCACACATGGTGGTGGCTGCAACTGCTGTCGCTGGCGGGGCTGGTGGCACTGGTCGCTGATGCGCCGCGCACCCGTGGCGCGGCCGCTACCGGCTACGCCTTCGGCCTCGGCTGGTTCCTCTCCGGCATCTGGTGGCTCTATATCAGCATGCACGTCTATGGCGAGATGCCAGCGTGGATGGCATTGCTTGCCGTGCTGCTGTTCGCCGCCTTCCTCTCCCTCTATCCGGCGCTGGCCGCAGCCACCTGGCACTGGCTGACTGCCCGCCGTACGCGGACAACCTCACTGACGCTGCTCGCGCCGCTCGCCTTTGGCGCGGCCTGGGGGCTGTCGGAATGGCTGCGCGGCGTGGTCTTCACCGGCTTTCCGTGGCTAGCGAGCGGATACGCCCATACTGATGGCCCGCTGGCCGGCTTTGCGCCGCTGGTGGGCGTCTATGGCATTGGCGCGCTGGCCGCGACGGTGGCTGCGTTGCTGGTGGCCGCCGTACGCGGCTTTGGCCGTGGCGGCGCCAACCCGCGCGGCATGCGTGCCGGCATGCTCGCCCTGGCGGCGGCCGTGGCGCTGCCGCTGGCCGGCGCCGCGCTGGTGCCGATCGCCTGGACCACGCCTGCCGGCAAGCCCATTTCGGTGCGGCTGCTGCAAGGCAACGTGGCGCAGGACATCAAGTTCGAGCCGGCCGGCGTGCAGCGCTCGCTCGAGCTGTACCGCGACCTGATCACGGCCGCCCCTGCCGATCTGGTGGTGACGCCCGAGACCGCATTCCCGGTGATCCTGCAGGACCTGCCGGTGGACATCGCCATCGCGGTTCGCGACTTCACCGTGGCAAGCGGCACCACCGTGCTGTTCGGTGCAGCCGGCGCGGACTCGCCGGTCGATTTCACCAACAGTGTCTTTGGCCTGGGCCCATTGACCGAACGGCTGTACCGCTACAACAAGCACCACCTGGTGCCGTTCGGCGAGTTCATTCCCTTCGGCTTCCATTGGTTCGTGGACATGATGAAGATGCCGCTAGGGGATTTCCGCCGCGGCGGGCTGGACCAGACGCCGCTGCCGGTGCGCGGCATCATGGTGGCGCCCAACATCTGCTACGAGGATCTGTTCGGCGAGGAAATCGCCGAGACCCTGCGCAGCCAGAAGGTGCCGGCCAATATCCTGGCCAACGTGACCAACCTGGCGTGGTTCGGCGACACCATCGCGCTGGACCAGCACCTGCAGATCTCGCGCATGCGCGCGCTGGAAACGCGCAGGCCGATGCTGCGTTCGACCAATACCGGCATGACGGCCGTGGTGACGCCGGACGGCGTGGTGGCGGGACAACTGCCGACCTTCACCATCGGCACGCTCACCGCCAATGTGCAGGGCACGCAGGGATTCACCCCCTACGTGCGGTGGGGCAATATGCCGGCGCTGGCGGCATGCCTGCTGGTGTTGGCACTGGCGGCCTGGCGCCGCCGCCAGCAGGGCTGACGGCGGCCGGGCCAGTCGTCAGGCAGACGCCCCCGCTGCTACCGATAGCAAGGCGACGGCAATCATCACGACGATGGCAACGAGATAGGGCTTGCGAGAAAGTAGCGACATGACCGGTGTCCCCGTAACTGGATTGATTCAAACGGTTGCGGCTGTTATGCACAGCTCTGCCTAATACTGTATACAAAAACGCTAACGACCAGTATCCGGCAAGCCTTTAGCTCCCTTCGGTGTTTACCCGATTCGTTGCAAAACGCCGACACCACATGCCAGCCCCGCGGGCGGGATTGGACGCACTGACCCATGCAAGGGCCGTGCCGATGGCTGGCGGCGGCAAAAAAACCGATAGAATTCGGGGTTTGGCACGATCTTCGTGAGGCGCTGCGGCAACTTTGCCGCCTCGCCGTCCGCCCTTGCTTGCTGGCCTGCGTGCAGGCCCTTACTAGTCTTCGCCTATGCTGACCTTCCAACAAATGATCCTCACCCTGCAGGCCTACTGGGACCGGCAGGGTTGTGCACTCTTGCAACCTATCGATCTGGAGGTCGGCGCCGGCACCTCGCACGTGCATACCTTCCTGCGCGCGATCGGCCCGGAACCGTGGCGAGCCGCCTATGTGCAGCCGTCGCGCCGCCCCAAGGACGGGCGCTATGGCGAGAACCCCAACCGCCTGCAGCACTACTACCAGTACCAGGTGGTGCTCAAGCCCGCACCCGAGAACATCCTGGAGCTGTACCTCGGCTCGCTGGAAGCGCTGGGCCTGGACCTCAAGCAGAACGACATCCGCTTTGTCGAGGACGACTGGGAGAACCCCACGCTAGGCGCCTGGGGCCTGGGCTGGGAAGTCTGGCTCAACGGCATGGAAGTCACGCAGTTCACCTACTTCCAGCAAGTCGGCGGCATCGACTGCAAGCCCATCACCGGCGAGATCACCTACGGCATCGAGCGCCTGGCGATGTACCTGCAGAAGGTCGAGAACATCTATGACCTGGTGTGGACCGAGTGGGAAGAAAACGGCAAGACTCGCCGCCTGACCTACGGCGACGTCTATCACCAGAACGAAGTGGAGCAATCCACCTACAACTTCGAGCAGAGCAACACCGAGATCCTGTTCCGCCACTTCGCGGAACACGAGGCGGAGGCCAAGCGCCTGATGGGCGCGGCCGAGGCCAAGCCGGATGCCGCCCAAGCCGGGGAGGCCGCACCGGCGGACGCCGCCAAGCGCCTGCCGCTGCCCGCCTACGAGCAACTGCTCAAGGCCGCCCACACCTTCAACCTGCTGGACGCGCGCGGCGCGATCTCGGTCACCGAGCGCGCGGCCTACATCGGCCGCATCCGCAACCTGTCGCGGCTGGTGGCCCAGGCCTACTACGACTCGCGCGAGTCGCTCGGCTTCCCGATGTGCGAGCGCGAGGCCACCGCATGACCAGCACGGCGCGCAGCGCGCTATGCCGAGGCGCTGCCCTGGCGCTGCTGGCCCTGGGGGCGCATGGCGCCGCCCAGGCCACCGCGTCCATGCCGAGCCCTCAGGTGCTATACCTGCCGGCCGACCTGTCCAATGTGTGCGAGGCCAATCCGCAGGCCTTGCAGCAGGCGATCGACCGGCACTGGCATGGTGCTTTCGGCCCGAACAACTCGCTGGACCAATGGACGCAGCTGGTGCGCACGTTCTCGTGCGATCTGTCGGGCTCCAAGGACCTGGGCTGGCACCGCGTGCCGCTGCGCGCCTATGAAAGCGCGATCCGCTACCCACTCTCGTGGGTCGAGACCGTGACCGTCAACGGGCGGGTGCGCAGGCAGATCAAGACGTATTACTCGGCCGCGCAGCTGCCGCCCAAGATCGATTTCTGGGTGAGCGGCCGCATCGACGAGATCCGCTACGACAAGCGGCTGCGCCGCCTCGATGCCCGCTTCTTCGCGCCCCGTCCCGCCGCTGGCGGCCGTGGCAGCAGCGCAAGCAACGGCACCAATGGCACCAACGCAGACACGCAGTGCGTAGCAACCACGCTGCAATTCCGCCAGCAAAACGGCCTGTGGCTGTTATCCGGCGTAGAACCTACTATTGCACCGCGCTGCTAAAGCGCAGCGCGTGCCACAACTTGTTGGAAACGATTCATGTCGCAACTCCTGACCGATTCGAACGATACGCTGCTGATCGAACTGTTCACTGAAGAGCTGCCGCCCAAGGCGCTGGCACGCCTGGGCGACGCCTTCGCGCAGGGCCTCTTCGCTGGCCTCTCCGAGCGTGGCCTGGTAGGTGACGGCGCGGCAGTGACCGCGTTCGCCACGCCGCGCCGGCTGGCCGCGCTGGTCACCAAGGTGCGCCGCAGCGCGCCCGACCGCGAGCAGCGCGAAAAAGTGCTGCCCCTGACGGTGGCGCTGGACGCCAGCGGCCAGCCCACCGCCCCGCTGGCCAAGAAGCTGGCCGCACTGGCTAAATCGGTGGGCGTCGAGGCGATCGACTGGCAAACCCTGGAGCGCGCCTCCGACGGCAAGGCCGATGCCTTCTTCTACTGCTACACCGCGCGCGGCGCCGAACTGGGCGCCGGGCTGCAGGCAGCACTGGACGACACCATCGCCAGGCTGCCCATCCCCAAGGTGATGAGCTACCAGCGCCCGGACGGCAGCACGGTGCAATTCGTGCGCCCCGCGCACGGTTTGATTGCACTGCTTGGCACCGAGGTGGTGCCGGTCAGCGTGCTGGGGCTGCAGGCGGGCCGGACCACGCGCGGCCACCGCTTCCTGTCGAGCGGCGAGATCGAGATCGCACACCCAGGCGAATACGCCGCCGTGCTGGAATCGCAAGGCCGCGTGCTGGCCAGCTACGCAGATCGCCGCGAACGCATCCGTACCGCGCTGCTGGAGCAGGCGGGCGCCGACCAGGTCGTGATGCCCGATGCCCTGCTCGACGAAGTCAACTCGCTGGTGGAATGGCCGGTGGTCTATCCGTGCCACTTCGAGGAAGTCTTCCTCGAAGTGCCGCAGGAATGCCTGATCCTGACCATGCAGACCAACCAGAAATACTTCGCGCTGACCGATGCCGCCGGCCACCTGCGCAACCGCTTCCTGGTGGTCTCCAACCTGGCCACCGATACGCCGGAGTCCATCATCAGCGGCAACGAGCGCGTGGTGCGCCCGCGCCTGGCCGATGCCAAGTTCTTCTTCGACCAGGATCGCAAGAAGACCCTCGCCTCGCGCGTGCCGCAACTGGCCAACGTGGTCTATCACAACAAGATCGGCACGCAGCTGGACCGCGTGCAGCGCCTGCAGCAGATCGCCGGCCACATCGCCGACGCGCTCGGCGCGGCCGGCATCGCCGTGGAAAAGGCGGCTGCCATGCGTGGCGCCGAGCTCGCCAAGGCCGACCTGCTGACCGACATGGTGGGCGAGTTCCCGGAACTGCAAGGCACCATGGGCACGTACTACGCGCGTCACGACGATGAGGCGGAAAGCGTGGCACTGGCGTGCTCCGAGCACTACCGCCCGCGCTTTGCCGGCGACGCCCTGCCGGATGGCCCGGTGAGCCTGGCCGTGGCGCTGGCCGACAAACTGGAAACGCTGGTCGGCATCTGGGGCATCGGCCTGTCGCCTACCGGCGAGAAGGACCCGTTTGCGCTGCGCCGCCACGCGCTCGGCATCCTGCGCATGCTGGTCGAGACCCCGCTGCCACTGTCGATCGACGCGCTCTTGGAACTCACCCAGCAGGCCTTCACCGGCATTGCCGCGGTCAAGCCCGCGCAAGCCGCGATTGCCGATTTCCTGTACGACCGCCTGCGCGGCTACCTGAAGGACAAGGGCTACACCACCCATGAAGTGGAAGCCGTGGTGAGCCTGCGCCCGCAGCGCCTGGACGACATCCTGGCCCGCCTGGAAGCCGTGCGCACCTTTGCCGCCCTGCCCCAGGCCGAGGCGCTGGCCGCCGCCAACAAGCGCATCACCAACATCCTGCGCAAGAACACGGACCCGATCGGCACGGTGCAGCCGGCCCTGCTGCAGGAAGCCGCTGAAAGCGCGCTGCACAAGGCGGTGGAAAGTGTGCGTCCGCAAGTGGATGCCGCCTTCGCCAACGGCGACTTCGCCACCGCGCTGCGCGACCTGGCACAGCTGCGCGAGGCGGTCGACCAGTTCTTCAACGATGTCATGGTGATGGCCGAAGATCCGCAGCTGCGCGCCAACCGGCTCGCGTTGCTGGCCTCGCTGCACGTGCTGGCCAATCGCGTGGCCGACATCTCCAAGCTGGCCGCGTAAGCGGCCAAGCACCCACCGGGAAGCCATCATGCCGCAGACACCGCCCAAGCTTGTCGTGCTCGATCGCGACGGGGTCGTCAACCTCGACAGCGACCAGTTCATCAAGACGCCGGATGAATGGATCCCCATCGATGGCAGCCTGGAAGCGATCGCCGCGCTCAACCAGGCCGGCTATCGCGTGGTGATCGTCAGCAACCAGTCCGGCATCGGCCGCGGCCTGTTCGAGATGAGCGCGCTCAACGCCATGCACGAGAAGATGCACAAGGCGCTGGCCAATCTCGGCGGGCGCGTTGACGCGGTCTTCTTCTGCCCGCATACGGCGGCGGACGGCTGCGATTGCCGCAAGCCCAAGCCCGGCATGCTCGAGCAACTGGCGGAGCGCTTCGGCGTCGAGCTCAAGGGCGTGCCGCTGGTAGGCGACTCCCTGCGCGACCTCGAAGCGGGGCTGGCGGTGGGCTGCGCCCCGCACCTGGTGCTGACCGGCAAAGGCCCCAAGACCGAGAAAAAGGGCGGCCTGCCGCCCGGCACGCTGATCCACGACGACCTGCGCGCCTTTGCACGCTGGCTGCTCACCGGCGATGGCGCCCCGCGCCAGGCCGGCTCCTGAACCCAACTCCCGCACCGATGATTTTTCTCCGCTCCTTGCTGTTCGCGTTGTTCCTCCTGGTACTGACGCCGCCCTATGCCTGTGCGTGCTTCATCGTCTTTCCGTTCATGAACGCCGAGCGCCGCTACCGCTTCGTGCGTGGCTGGCCGCGGCTGGTGACCGGCGCGGCCGCGCTGATCTGCGGCATCCGCTACCGCTATGAAGGCAGCGAGCATTTCGATGCCATGCTCGACAAGCCGGTGGTGGTGCTGTCCAAGCACCAGTCGGCGTGGGAAACCGTGGCCTACCTGGCCACCATGCCCAAACCGATGTGCTTCGTGTTCAAGCGCGAACTGTTGATGGTGCCCTTCTTCGGCTGGGCGCTGGGCATGCTCAAGATGGTGCACATCAACCGCAAGGAAGGCACCCGCGCCTTCGCCTCGGCCGTGCGCCAGGGCCGCGAGCGGCTGGCCGAAGGCGCCTGGATCATCATGTTCCCGGAAGGCACGCGCACGCGCTCCGGCCTGGAGAAAACGCGCTACAAGAGCGGCGGCGCCCGCCTTGCGGTAGAGACCGGCGCATGGGTGATCCCGATGGCCGTCAACTCCGGCCGCCTGTGGCCGCGCAACTCGTTTCTCAAGTATCCGGGCCTGATCACGGTCTCCGTCGGCGCGCCGATTTCGTCGGCGAACAAGACGGCGGATCAGGTCAACCAGGAGGTTGAGGCGTGGATCGAACAAGATATGCGTAGAATCGACGCCGAGAGCTACCGGAGCAAAACGCCCGCATGAAATTGCTGCGCCCGTCCCCCGACTCCCCCGGTTCCCAGATGGAGCTGCCGCTGTCCGACGCCCTTGCGGGCGAGGACAGGGCGCCCGGCATGGTGCCAGGCGGATTGGCGCCGGTGGTGCAGCCCATCTCTCCGACTGCGCAGCCCTGGCCCCAGCCGCAGCCCAATGCACGGCGGCTGCTGGTAGGCGAGCGCGCCGTGCATTACACGCTCAAGCGCTCGTCGCGCCGTACCATCGGTTTCACCGTGGACGACCGCGGCCTGTCCATCACGGCGCCGCGCTGGGTCACGCTGGCCGACATCGAGTCGGCCATTCTGGAAAAGCAGCGCTGGATCTTCAACAAGCTGGGCGAATGGCAGCACCGCGAAGCCCGCCGCGTGCTGCCCACCGTGCAATGGCGCGAAGGCGCCAGCCTGCCCTTCCTGGGCAAGCCCATCACGCTGCAGCTGGAGTCTCCCGCCGGCGTGCTGCTGTTCGATGCCGACACGCGCATCCTGCATCTCGCGCTGCCCGCGCACGCGGACGAGCAGCAGATCAAGGACCGCGTGCAAGGCTGGCTGCAGCACCAGGCACGGCGCCTGCTGGCGCAGCGGCTCGATATCTACGCGGAAAAGCTCGGCGTGCGGCATAGCGCGTTCGCGCTGACCTCCGCCGCCACGCGCTGGGGCAGTTGCACCGCCGACGGCAAGATCCGCCTGAACTGGCGATTGATGCATTTTCCGCTGTCGATGATCGACTACGTGGCCGCCCATGAGCTGGCGCATCTCAAGGAGATGAACCACAGCCCGAGGTTCTGGGATACGGTGGCGTCGATCTTTCCGGAGTTCCGGGATGCCCGCGCGCAATTGCGGGCCCACCCGCCCGAGTTGCTGCCCACGTTCTAGGCTGGGCCCTTGATTTAAAACGGGAAAATGGCACGCCTGTGCCAAGGCAAACCCATTGCTTCCATCCCGTTTAAAATATCCGGCCTATCCCAAAACAAAATCAGGCCTCTCCCAAAATGCGACTCCTTCACACCATGCTCCGCGTCGGCGACCTGCAACGCTCGATCGACTTCTACACCCGCATCCTCGGCATGCAACTGCTGCGCGAGAGCGACAACACCGAATACAAATACCGCCTCGCCTTCGTCGGCTACGGCCCGGAATCCGAAACCGCCGTGCTCGAGCTGACCTATAACTACGGCGTGGAAAAGTACGAGATGGGCACCGCCTACGGCCATATCGCGCTGGAAACCGATAACGCGGCAGCCACCTGCGAGCGTATCCGCGCCGCCGGCGGCAACGTCGTGCGCGAAGCCGGCCCGGTCAAGGGCGGCACCACCGTGATCGCCTTCGTTGAAGACCCGGACGGCTACAAGATCGAGCTGATCGAGCGCAATTCCACGCGCGACGCCGGCCGTCCTTGAGGTGAGCGCACTGTCGCCAAGCCGGCGCCCGCTCGACGGCACGGCCGTCACGCTGATGGTGGTGCTATGCCTGGCCTGGGGACTGCAGCAAGTGGTCATCAAGGCGACCGCGCCGCTGATGGGCGCGGTGCTGCAGGCCGGCGTGCGCTCTGCCGTGGCGGCGCTGCTGGTGTTCGGCTTTGCCGCCTGGCGCCGCACGCCGCTGTGGCAACACGACGGCACGCTGGGCGCCGGGCTGCTGGCTGGCTTGCTGTTCGGCGCCGAGTTCTTCTGCATCTTCGTCGGGCTCGGCCACACCACCGCTTCACGCATGGCGGTGTTCCTCTACACCGCTCCCATCTTTACCGCCCTCGGCCTGCATCTGAGCGTCGCCGGCGAACGTCTGCGGCGCGGGCAATGGCTGGGCGTCGGGCTGGCCTTCTGCGGGATGGCGCTGGCCTTTGCCGATGGCATCACCGCGCCGGCCGCGCATGGCGGCAGCACATTGCTGGGCGATGCGCTGGGGATCCTTGCCGGCTTCCTGTGGGCCGCCACCACGATGGTGGTGCGCGCCAGCCGGCTGGCTTCGGCAGCGCCCAGCAAGACGCTGCTCTATCAACTTGCGGTGTCGGCGGTGATGCTGCTGGCCATGGCGCTTGCAGCCGGCCAGCATGTGCATGCGCGCGTCGATGGCATGGTGGTAGCCAGCCTGTTCTACCAGTCGGTGCTGATTGCGTTCGCCAGCTATCTGACGTGGTTCTGGCTGCTGCGTCAGTACCTGGCGTCACGCTTGTCGGTGTTTTCGTTTTTGACGCCGCTGTTCGGGGTGGCGTTTGGCGTGGTGCTGATGCATGACGCTGTTGGCATGCGGTTTGCGATTGCTGCGGTGCTGGTGTTGGGGGGGATTGTGTTGGTGAATCGGCGGGAGTGAAGGGAGGTAGAGGTGGGGTGTGGTTGCAACTGCAACTGCAAAATCAGCTTCAATTTCAACCGCTTAACTTCAAAAGCAACTGCAGTTTCACCTCCCCTTCGGGGAGGCGACCTACTTTTTTGTCTTGCCAAAAAAGTAGGCAAAAAAGGCGCGCCGGATGGGGCGACACCCCCTCGGGATTTCACGAAAAGAGCGGCCGGGACCCAAACTCGCATCGCCTTAAGGCGATACTCAAACATGGGTCCCTCTTTTCCGCTCTTTTCGTCGAATCCCGAGGCGCCCCATACGGCCTTGGCACACCTTGACGGCTCGCTGCGCATCGCGCGTGGGTGTTTCCCGCCTGACTGGCGGGAAACACGGCCGAACCAGTGGGAGAGCGATGTCCTCAAATCACCATTCGGTGTAGCCGTGATTTCCGCCCCCAGGCGGCAATCACCCGCCCGCGATGCGAAGCGAGCCGTGTAGGTTTTCATCTCCCGTTATGGGGCGCCTCGTCGGCAGGCCAAAAGAGCGGAAAAGAGGAGGCCATGTTTGAGTATCGCCTTAAGGCGATGCGAGTTTGGCCTCCGGCCGCTCTTTTGGCCTGACGACGAGGAGTCTTTCGCCCCATCCGGGTCGCCTTCTTTGCCTACTTTCTTGGCGAGACAAGAAAGTAGGTTGCCTCCCCGCAGGGGAGGTGAAACTGCCTTTGACTTTGACGTTAAGCAGTGGCAGTTGCGGTTAAGCAGTTGCAACCCCTCGCCCCCCAAAAAAACTCAGAACCGGAACGTTCCCAGCGCCTCACGCACTTCATCCAGCGTAGCCTGAGTCACCACGCGAGCCCGCTCCGTCCCCTGCTTCAAGATATCGAACACCGACGCCGGATCCTTCGCCAGCTCCTCGCGCCGCTCGCGAATCGGCGCCAGCAGCGCCTGCAGCACCCCATCCAGCCTGCGCTTGAGCACCATATCGCCCAAGCCGCCACGCCGATAGTGTTCCTTCAACTCGGCCACTTCATCGACAGCCTCGTCGAACGCGTCGAGGTAGGTGAACACCACATTGCCTTCGACCTGGCCCGGATCGGACACCTTGAGGTGGTTGGCGTCGGTGTACATGCGCATGACCGCTTCCTTGACCTGCTCGGGCGAGGCCGCCAGCGAGATCGCGTTGCCTTGCGACTTGCTCATCTTGGCCTTGCCGTCGACGCCGGGCAGCCGGCCAAAGCGCGGGATCAGCGCGGCGGCTTCCGGCAGTACTTCGCGGCCAACCTGGTGGTTGATGCGGCGCGCAATCTCGTTGGTCTGCTCGATCAGGGGCGCCTGGTCCTCGCCGACCGGCACCACGGTGGCCTTGAAGCCGGTGATGTCGGCAGCTTGCGATGCCGGGTAGCACAGGAAGCCCGCCGGGATATCGCGGCCGAAGCCGCGCGCCTGGATCTCATCCTTGATGGTCGGGTTGCGTTCGAGCCGGGCCACCGTGACGAAGTTCAGGTACATCAGGGTCAGTTCGGCCAGCGCGGGCAGGTGCGACTGCACCGTGATGGTGGTCTTGGCCGGGTCGATGCCGACCGCGAGGTAGTCCAGCGCCACCTCCAGCACGTTGCGCCGCACCTTGTCCGGATCGTGCGCGTTGTCGGTCATGGCCTGGGTGTCGGCCAGCAACAGGTATTGCTTGTGGGTGTCCTGCAGCGCCACGCGGCTCTTGAGCGAGCCAACGTAATGGCCAAGGTGAAGCTGGCCGGTGGGGCGGTCGCCGGTGAGGATGACCTTGCGCTGGGGCGCCTGCGTTTCGCTAGTCATGGCATTTCCTTCGGTAAGAGAAGCGCCGCGGGGCCGGTCAGCGCAGGCAGTTTGCTGCCAACCGGGCTGCGGCGGCTGGAGTCGGGATCAGGGGATGACGACGTGCCGCTGCGTTCAGCAGCGCCACCAATGGCAATGGGAACGGGAGCCGGCCGCGCGCATCATGTGGCCGGGGTTTCAAGCTGGCGCGCCAGGCCGACGTACTCGGCCACGGGGACTTCCTCGGCACGGCGCGCCAGGTCGAAGCCAAGCGCTTCAAAATCGACCTGGTCGCGCAGCATCGACAGCGTATTGCGCAGGACCTTGCGCCGCTGCGAGAACGCCGCGGCCACCACGTCGCCCAGCACCGTCAGGTCGCACGCGGGATACGGCGAGCGCAACTGGCCATCGGGCTGCCGCGGCCAGGGGATCATGCGCACCACGGCGGAGTCGACCTTGGGCGGCGGGTTGAACGAGGCCGGCGGCACGTCGAGCACATGCTCCATGTGATAGCGCACCTGCAGCATGATCGACAGCCGCCCGAAGGCCTTGCTGCCGGGCTCGGCCACCATGCGCTCGACCACTTCCTTTTGCAGCATGAAGTGCTGGTCGCGCACCTGGTCGGCAAACTCGGCCAGGTGGAACAGCAGCGGGCTGGAGATGTTGTAGGGCAGGTTGCCGACGATGCGCAGCGGCTTGCCGGCTTCGCACAGCTTGCCGAAATCGAAGGCCAGCGCGTCGCCGGCGTGGATCACCAGCCGCTCGCCGTAGCGGCGGCGCAGGCGCTCCACCAGGTCGCGGTCAAGCTCGACCACCTGCATCTGCGGCAGGCGCTCCAGCAGCGGCTGGGTCAGCGCGCCGAGGCCGGGGCCGATCTCGACCAGGGTGTCGCCGTGCTGCGGGTCGATAGCACTGACGATGCCGTGGATGATGCCGTCATCGACCAGGAAGTTCTGCCCGAATCGTTTGCGGGCCACATGGCCCTGGTGTACGTTGGAACGCATAGTTTGGTCTCGCTCGGGCGTCAGCGTGTTGCCGTCAGCGGCGCGACGCGCGGCCGGCCGTTGGCGTGGCCGGCCATGGCGATGGCGTTGCGGATCGCCTCGATCATGCTGCCGTGCTCGGCCTGGCCACTTGCGGCCAGGTCGAGCGCGGTGCCATGGTCGACCGAGGTGCGGATAAAGGGCAGCCCCAGCGTGATGTTCACGCCGTGGCCAAAGGTGCCGTACTTGAGCGGGGCCAGGCCCTGGTCGTGGTACATCGCCAGCACGCAGTCCGCCCCATCGAGATGGCGGGGCTGGAACAGCGTGTCGGCCGGATACGGGCCGCGGGCATCGATGCCCGCGTCCACGGCATGGGCCAGCGCGGGAATGATCACATCGATCTCCTCATGGCCCATGTGGCCGCTTTCGCCGGCATGCGGGTTCAGGCCGGTCACCAGGATGCGCGGCCGGGCGATGCCGAAATGCCGGCGCAGGTCGTGGTCGACGATGGCCAGCGTTTCTTCCAGCATGGACACGGTCAGCGCATCGGGCACCGCGCGCAATGGCAGGTGGGTGGTGGCCAGCGCCACGCGCAGCATGGCGTTGGCATGCGCGGGCTGCGGGCCGGCCAGCATCATCACCACGCGCGGCACGCGGGCGCGCTCGGCCAGGTATTCGGTGTGCCCGGTGAAGGGCACGCCGGCATCGTTGATGGTGCTCTTCTGCACGGGCGCTGTCACCATGCCGGCAAAGCGCCGCGTGCCGTTGGTGCCCGCCATGCAGCCATCGATGGCGGCATCGAGCAAGGCGAGCACATAGGCACCGTTGCGCGCATCCAGCCGGCCAGCATCGCAAGGCACGGCCAGAGGGATATCGTCGCACACCACGCTGCCATCCGCCAGCCGGTGCGCCCAGGCTTGCGCGACACCCAGCGCGGCGGCGCGTGCCGCCAGCAGGCCCGCGTCGCCCAGCACGTGGAAACGCACCTGCGGATGCTCGCCGGCGAGTTGCAGCAAGGCACCAACGGTGATGTCGGGGCCAATGCCGGCGGGCTCCCCGGTGGTGACGGCTAGCGCGAGCGTCTCGGACATGGTGGCGATGGGTTCTGGTTAGCGCTGGCGGTTGACGCGGTATTCCACGTAGGCGGCCTGGCGCAACTGGCGCTGCCAGTCTTCATACGCCGCGCGCACCTTCTGCTCGCGGAGTTCCGCGCGGGCAAAGTCGCGCTGCTTCTCCGGCGTGACCTCGGTCTCGCGGCGGTTGAGCACCTGGATCAGGTGCACGCCGAACTGCGTGACGATGGGCTCGGACACCTCGCCCGGGCGCAGGCGGCTCATGGCCTGCTCGAACTCCGGCACCAGTTCGCCCGGCGATACCCAGCCGAGATCGCCGCCGTTCTGCGCCGAGCCATCCTGGGAGAAGCGCTTGGCCGCGTCGGCGAAATCGCCGCCGTGGGTGATGCGATCGCGCAGCGTGGAAAGCTGGCGGCGCGCCTCGGCTTCCGGCATGTTGGGGCCGGTGCGGATCAGGATATGGCGCACCTGGGTCTGCGTGATGTGATTGCTGGCCTCAGGGTTCGACGATGCCGGCGGCGCGGTGCGCTTGGCCACCAGCTTGAGCACGTGGAAACCGTTGGCGCTCTCGATGACCTGGGGCGCCACGCCACCGGGCTGCAGGTCAAGCACGGCATTGGCAAACAGCGCCGGCAGCCGGCCGATTTCGCGGAAGCCGAGCGAGCCGCCCTGGGCGGCCTCGGGGCCGTCGGAGCCCTGCGCCAGCTGGGCGAAATCCGCGCCGCCCTGGGCCTGCTTGAGCAGGCCTTCGGCCTTGGCGCGCAAAGTGGCCTTCTGTGCTTCGGAGGCATCCTCCGGCACGCGCACCAGGATCTGGGCCACGTTGTATTCAGTGGGGCCGCTGGCGGCGGCGCCCTGGCCGCCACGGGCGGCGAGATAGTTGTCGATCTCGCCGTCATAGACCTGGATCTTGGAGTCGACTTCGCGCTCGCGCAGGCGGATCACCTGGACCTGCTTGCGCAGCTCGTCGCGGTACTTGGTCCAGGTCATGCCGCTGCGCTCGACCTGGCTGCGCAGGTCGGTCGCATTGATGTGGTTTTGCTGCGCGACCGACTCGACGGCGCGGTCCACTTCCTGGTCCGTCACCTTGATGCCGGCATCCTGCGCGGCCTGCGTCTGCACGCGCTCCATCACCAGCCGCTCGAGCACTTCGCCCAACAGGTCGGCGCGCGCCGGCACCGGCCGGTTGGCCTGGCGCAGCTGCGATTCGATCTCGTCGGCGCGATCCAGCAGCTCACGCCGTGTGATCACGCTGTTGTTGACGATCGCCACCACCTCGTCCACCAGTTGCGAGCGCTGGGCACTCGTGCCCGGCTGCGTCACCCCCAGGCGCGGCTGGCTGGGGGAAGCGGCAGCGCTGTCGCCGGCCTGGGGCATGAAGATGCCGGTGGCCTTCTGCCCGGGCGCCTTGAGCTGCGCCGAAGCGGGCAGCGCGAAGGCGGCCAGCAGTGCGGTCAGCAGCAAGCTTTGCCAGCCGGTCAGGCGGGAAGACATCGAGGAGAGCGCGTTGAATTCTTGACGTTTCATCATGGTCCGTCATTCATAGTGGTCGAACTGGGATGGGATAACAGGCTTGGCGAGGACGGGCTCATAACCCGGCACGTTCAGCCGCAGCACATCCAGCGGATTGGAACCGATCTTGGACAACCCGCGGAACTCCACCTGGAAGAAGATGCGCCCGGTGTAGCCCTGCGAGGTATTGCGGAAGCGCTGGTAAACCACACGGCCAACCCAGCAATCCGCTGCGTATTCGAAGCCGGCCAGCGCGTCAACCAACTGGCTCGCGCTCAGGTCGAACGCGACCCGGCCGATGCCATAGGTGCGCTGGGACAGCGGCCACTGGCTCGAAACCTCGAACTGGTCGATGGCGGTATTGTCCGTCACCGAAGTCGGGCGCCGGTAGCGATAGCCGATATTCAGCGTCTTTCGCTGCTCCGGCCGCCAAGAGAAGGCAATGTTCGAGTAGATCACTCGTGCGCTGTCCGGGTTGTACTGTATCCCGGCATCCAGGTAGTAACCCTTGAACATCTGGATGGTCGTCGCCGCCAGCAGGTCGGAATAGCCCGACTTGGCCGGGTCGGTACCGTTGAGCTGCACCCGTTGGCCAGTGAGGTCGAAGCGCTGCGCAATCGTGCCACGGAAGCGCTCGATACCGCTGGCCGCTTCGATCAGGCGAGTGGTCACGCCGGCCGTCACTTTATTGTTGTCGGCGATACGGTCGTAGCCGGTGAACGGGTTCTCGCTGAATATCTGCCCGTAGCCGAAGTCCGACTGTACCGTATCGAACAGCGGGAACTGGCTCTGGTCGCGGAACGGCGTGTAGACATAGAACAGGCGCGGCTCCAGAGTCTGCACGTAATTCACGCCAAAAAGCCGGCTTATGGTCGGCGCGTCGCGCTCGAACGTCATGCCCGAATCCACGCTCATGGTCGGCAGGGCCCGGTTCAGCGTATTGGCCGCGCCCGCGGTGTTGGTGGAAGACTCCATCTGGTACTGCGTGGCATTGAACGTCACCTTGGGCGTGACGAACCAGCCTGGCCGGATGATCGGATAGCTGATCGAGGGCTGGATGAAGACCCGTTCGCCCTGCGGCTGCTGTGTGCCGGTCGTGCCTAATGGAATGCGGAAGCGCGTGTAGTCGGCCTCCACCTGCACATCGAAGCCGCCCAGGTCGTAGCGCGTGTACTTGCCATTGAGCTGTGGCACGCGTTCATACGAGGGCTGGCTCGGTGCCAGCGTCTGGAACTTCTGAACCCGCGCCAGCAGGGCAAAATCCTGCCAGTTGTACGTGATGCCGCCTTCCTGCGTGTACTGGCGCAGCGTGGCCTGCGTCACCGAACGCGTCAGGTCGTCCGGATACTGGGTGTCCGACACCTTGTTCAGGTTGACGTACGCATTCAGGCCCGGGGCAATGTTCTGGGCATGCTGGATCGAGTATGCCCAGCGATTGGTCTTGGTCTTCTGGTCGTCCGGCAGGAATTCGCCGCGGATGCGCCCGGAATAGCCGTTGCCGATATAGCGGTAGTCGGTGCCTAGCTGCACCCCGCGCGAGCTCAGCACGCGCGGGAAGATCGTCAGGTCGCGGTTGGGCGCGATATTGAAGTAGTACGGAACCGTGAGGTCCATGCCCGAGCGCGAGCTGTAGCCGAACAGCGGCGGCAGCACGCCGCTGCGGCGCTCGTTGTTGAGCGGGAAGCTGAACACCGGTGCCGCCATGATCGGCACATCGAAAAAGCGCAGCACGCCGCCATAGGCGGTGCCCACCTGGCGGTCGCTGTCGATATCGAGCTCGCGCGCGCTGAAATACCAGTCCGCGTTGTCCGGCGAACAGGTCGTATAGGTGGCGCGCTTGATCGTGCTCAGGTTCTTGTCGATGAAATCGATGCGCTCGGCCTTGCCCGAGCCGCCGGTCTGCTGGAAATAGTAGTCCGGCGACAGCATGTAGCCTTCGTTGGCCTCGACCCGCAGCCGGGCTTCCGGCCCGACCGAGAGCGAGCCGTCGCGGGCGATGCGGGCATTGCCGTGGACAAAAGCCTCGTCGCTGTCCTGGTCGTAGGTGAGCTTGTCGCCCTTGACCACGCCGCCAGCGCGGCGCAGCTCGGCGTTGCCCTCGAGTTCCACGCCGCGCTGGTTATAGCCGGTCATGCGGTCGCCCGAGACAAAGGTGGGCGGATTGTCGTCGGGTTCGGCCGGCGTGGTCCTGGCCGTGCCCGGCTCGGCCAAGCGCGGCACCAGCTCGCCGGCTACCGGCGGGGCCTCGGGCATCGCCTCGACGGTCGGCTCGGCCACCGGCAGGTCGGGAATGGCGGAGCTCACGGCCTGCGCGTGCGCACCCACCGACCAGCCGGCCATGGCCAGCACGAGCGGGCGCAACGCGCTGCCGGGGAGTCGTGCCGGTGTCTTGCTAGCCTTCTGGTTCGGTGATCGTCGTTGTTCGGTCATGCGAGCGGGTCATGAGTCAGAGCGGCGGCGGCGGCCCAGCAACCGCCAGCCACCGCCGAAGCAGGCTGTCGGGCTGGGGGAGGCCCGCCTGGGAGCCGCCCCGGGGCCCGGGTCTGGTCGGGTATTATACGGGGCATCCTATTCTCCCTTTCCGGCATGGCAGCACATCCTCTCGACCCGCGTCTTGACCAGCTCAAAGTCTGGGTGTCCGGACTCGGTCCGGCCTGGTCCGTTAACCCCGAGTCCTGCGCCCCGGCATCGGCCGACGCCAGCTTCCGGCGGTACTTCCGGGCCAGCACCAGCCACCCCGACCATCCGAGCGTGATCGTGATGGATGCGCCGCCCGCGCAGGAGGACTGCCGCCCGTTCATCCATGTGGCGGAACTGTTCGGCGCCGCCGGCGTGAACGTGCCCAAGGTACTGGCGCAGGATCTCGAACAAGGCTTCCTGCTGCTCAGCGACCTGGGCAACACCACGTATCTGTCCCGGCTGGACGCTGCCAGCGCGCGCGGCCTCTATGGCGATGCCTGCGCCGCGCTCGTGAAGATCCAGCTCGCGACCCGCCCCGGCACCTTGCCCGCCTACGACCGCGCGCTGCTGCAGCGTGAAGTCGACCTGTTCCCGCAGTGGTACGTGACCCGGCACCTGGGTGTGACACTCACGCCCGACCAGGAATCCGGACTGGCCGAAGTGATGCAGACGCTGCTGGCCAACAACCTGGCCCAGCCGCAGGTGTACGTGCATCGCGACTATCACTCGCGCAACCTGATGGTGCTTGAGGGCGAGGCCAATCCCGGCATCCTCGATTTCCAGGACGCGGTGATCGGCCCCATCACCTATGACGCGGTGTCGCTCTGGCGCGATGCCTATATTGAATGGGACGAGCAGGAGCAACTCGACTGGCTGATCCGCTACTGGGAACGCGCGCGCAAGGCCGGGCTGCCGGTGGCGCCCGATTTTGGCGACTTCTACCGGGATTTCGAGTGGATGGGCCTGCAGCGCCACCTCAAGGTGCTCGGCATCTTTGCCCGCCTTTACCATCGCGACGGCAAGGATGGCTACCTGGCCAACCTGCCGCTGGTGCTCAAGTACGCTCGCCAGGTGGCGGGCCGCTACATCGAGCTGCGCAGGCTGGTACGTCTGTTCGACGCCCTCGATGGCGTCGAACGCCCGGTCAGCTACACCTTCTGATGCCAGCGCAAGCCATGCCGGGTGCACAGCCATGATCTCCGGCGGCCACCCCCCGGGCAAGCTCACCCGCGGCGGCGAGTGGTGGGCCGGCGTGCGCGCGCTGGCGCCCATGCTGCTGGGCGTGGCTCCGTTCGGCCTGATCTATGGCGTGCTGGCGGTCAACGCCGGCATGCCCGCGTGGCTGGCCTGCGCCATGAGCGCGATCGTGTTCGGTGGCGCCTCGCAGATGATCCTGACGCAGCTGTGGGCGGCGGGCACGCCGGCGGTGCTGATTGCCGTGACGGTCGCCATGGTCAACCTGCGCCATGCGCTGTACTCGGCCACCATGGCCCCGGCGCTGGCGCACCTGCCGGGCCGCTGGAAGGCGCTGATCGCCTACCTGCTGACCGACGAGGCCTTCGCCGCCATGACGCGGCGCCTTGGCGACGACAACGAGCACAAGCGCTACCGCCACTGGTTCTTCTTTGGCGCCGGCTTCGCGCTGTGGGCCAGCTGGCAGGTCTCGACGCTGGCGGGCGTGCTGGTGGGCGCCCAGATCCCGCGCGACTGGCCGCTCGACTTCTTCCTGCCGCTCACCTTCATCGCCATCATCGTGCCCGGCATCAAGCACCGCTCGCACGCCGCGGCGGCGCTGGTGGCCACGGCGCTGGCGGTGGCCTGCTACGGCATGCCGCACAAGCTCGGCCTGATGGCCGCGGCGCTGGGCGGGATTGCCGTGGGCATGCTGCTGCTGGGCAAGGACCGCGGGCAGCGCAAGCCGGCCGCGACGGAGCCTGCCGCATGAGCCAGCTGACCCTGCTGCTGGTATTCATCGGCGCCGGCCTCGCCACCTTCCTGATCCGCCTGTCCTTCATTGCCGTGGAAGGCCGGGTGCGGCTGCCGTCGTGGTTCCGCACCGCGCTGCAGTTCGTGCCGGCCGCCATGCTCTCGGCGTTGATCGCCCCCGACCTGCTGATGCGCGATGGCCAGCTCGACATCGGCCCTGGCAACGCGCGCCTGATTGCCGGCCTGGTGGCCATCGTCATCGCCGCCAGGACGCGCAGCATCGGCTGGACCATCGCCGGCGGCATGGGCACCCTGATCGCAATGACATACCTGCTGAACCACGCGCTGAAATAAGCGCCGGAGACCCTGCATTGAAAGCCATGATTTTTGCAGCCGGGCGCGGCGAGCGCATGCGCCCGCTGACCGATGCCTGCCCCAAGCCGCTGCTGCAGGTGGGCGGAAAACCGCTGATCGTCTGGAAGATCGAGGCGCTGGCGCGTGCCGGCTTCAAGGACATCGTGATCAACCACGCCTGGCTTGGCGAGCAAATCGAACAGGCGCTCGGTGATGGCAACCGCTTCGGCGTGTGCCTGGCGTACTCGGCCGAGCCCAGCGCGCTGGAAACCGCCGGCGGCATTGCCCAGGCGCTGCCGCTGTTGTCTGCCGCGCCCGAGCGCGGAGAGATATTCCTGGCGGTATCCGGCGACATCTTCACCGACTACGACTTCCGCGCCCTGCTGCCCCGGGCGCGCGCCATGGCCGGTGCGCCCGAGCCGCGCATGCACCTGGTGATGGTGCCCAATCCGCCATTCCATCCGCGCGGCGATTTTGCACTCGGGGCAGATGGCCTGCTGCTGCCCGCGCCCACGGCAACGGCACCGAGCCTGACCTTCGGCAATATCGGCCTGTACGACACCCGGCTGTTTACTGCTATCGAGCCCGGCCAGAAAGTTGCCATGACGCCCTACTACCGCGCCGCGGTGGCAGCCGGGCTAGCCAGCGGCGAGCGCTTCGACGGCGCCTGGGAGAACATCGGCACGCCGGCCCAGCTGGCGGCACTCGATGCCGCAGTGCTAGCCCGGGCCGGCACCGCGTGCGCACCCCTGCCCTGAGCGGATCCAGCACGTCCAGGCCCGCACCGGCAATCCGGCGGCGTTAGAATCGCCTTATTCCCCATCCACGTGGCCCAACACATGTCCGCACCCGACTCCGCCCTCCTTCTCGCCTGTCGCGACCGGCGCGCCCGCGTGCTGCTGCAATTGCGCGCCGCCGGCGGCGGCGTGGCCATCCTGCCCACCGCGCCGGAAGCCATGCGCAACCGCGATAGCGACTATCCCTATCGCCACGACAGCTATTTCTACTACCTGACTGGCTTCACCGAGCCGGAGGCTGTGCTGGTCCTGGTGGCGCAGGCGTCCGGCGCCGAGCGCAGCATCCTGTTCTGCCGCCCCAAGCACGAAGAACGCGAGATCTGGGATGGCTTCCGCTATGGCCCGGAAGGCGCGCAGGCAGCCTTCGGCTTCGATGAAGCGCATTCGGTCGAGGAGATCGACGCCCTGCTGCCGTCGCTGCTGGCCAACCACGCCGTGGTGGCCTACCCGCTGGCCGCCAACACCCGCACCGACATGCAGGTGCGGCGCTGGCTGGAAACGGTGCGCATGCAAGGCCGTGCCGGCGTGACCGCGCCATCGACGGCGATCGACATCCGCACCATCCTCGACGAGATGCGCTTGTTCAAGGACGCCGGCGAGATTGTCACCATGCGCCGCGCCGCCGAGATCTCGGCCCAGGCCCATGTGCGCGCCATGCGCGCGTCGCGCGAGGGGCTGCGCGAGTACCACCTGGAAGCCGAGCTGCTCTACGAATTCCGCCGCCACGGCGCGCAGAGCGTCGCCTATAACTCGATCGTCGCCACCGGCCCCAATGCCTGCGTGCTGCATTACCGCGCCGGCCCCGCCGAGCTGCGCAACGGCGACCTGTGCCTGATCGACGCCGGCTGCGAGCTCGACGGCTATGCGTCCGACATCACCCGCACTTTCCCCGTCTCCAGCCGCTTCTCGCCGGCCCAGCGCGAGTTGTATGACCTGGTGGTGGCCGCACAGGAAGCCGCCATCGCCGAGACCCACCCCGGCGTGCCCTACAACGTGCCGCACGACGCGGCGACCCGCGTGCTGGCGCAGGGCATGCTCGATACCGGCCTGCTCGACGCGAACCGCTGCGGCAGCCTGGACGACGTGCTCGCCAGCGGCAGCTACCGCCAGTTCTACATGCACCGCACCGGCCACTGGCTAGGCATGGACGTGCATGACGTGGGCGAATACCGCGTGCCCGGTGCCGCGCCGGCCGAGGGCGAGCGCGCCTGGCGCCCGCTCGAGCCCGGCATGGTGCTGACGGTGGAGCCCGGCATCTACGTGCGCCCGGCACCGGACGTGCCGGAGCGCTTCTGGCATATCGGCATCCGCATCGAGGACGATGCGGTTGTCACCGATGGCGGCTGCGAACTGATGACGCGAGGCGTCCCGGTCAAGGCCGACGAAATCGAGGCGCTGATGCGCGACGCGGGAGGTGCACGATGATCAGCTGGCTACGCAAGATACTTCCGGCGGGCAATCGCGCACAGGCCAGCCGCGCGCGCTCCGTCGATCCCGGGCAACCGTTCGTGGTCAACCTCTACGACGACCGCCTCGTCGTGCATCGCCCCGATGGCCAGCGCGAAGAACTCGAATGGGATGTGATCGAGCGCGTGGTGGTGCGGGTCTCGAACCGCGAGCCGTGGGCCGGCAAAGCATGGCTGATCCTGGTGGGAGACCCCAAGTCCAACGGCACGCCCCGGGGCTGCGTGGTGCCGCTCGATGCGGCCAATCACGCGGCGCTGTTGGAACGCCTGCAGGCATTTCCCGGCTTCAACCAGCAGAAACTGGACAACGCCCTGAGCGACGCGGCGGCGGGCAAGCACCGCACCGACGCCAATTGCTGGAAGCGCGGCGCGCAGCCGGCGGAATCGGACGCCATGGACGCCATGGACACCATGGGCAATGCGAGCAACGACAGCAACCCGTTCGCCCAGCCAGGCAGCGCGCATGAGCCCGGCAAGCACTGAAGTCTCTGCGGACACGGATATCGCCATCGTCGGCGCGGGGCCGGTAGGCCTCGCGCTGGCCTGCCTGTTGCTGCGCAGGAGCCCGTGGCGCCTGACCTTGATCGACGCCGCCACGCCTGCGCGCGCGTCCCGCGATCCGCGCGCCATCGCGCTGTCCTACGGCAGCCGCCAGCTGCTCGAGCAGATCGGCGCGTGGCCCCGCGCCGTCACGCCGATCGAGCATATCCATGTCTCGCAACGCGGGCGGTTCGGCCACGTCAGGCTACACAGCGACGACTACGACGTGGCCGCGCTGGGCTATGTGGTGCGCTACGGCGAGCTGTGCGAGGCACTTGAGCGCGCGCTGGCCCAGGCCATCCAGGCCAGCCCCGCCGCCGCTGGCGAGCGCCTGGCACGGGTCTATGAGACACGCATCGATCACCTGGAGCAATCCGGTCCCGATACGGCCGGCCTGGTGCACCTCTCCGGCCATGGGCATGACCGGCAGCCCGCCGCCCTTGGCGCGCGCCTGGCGGTGCAGGCCGAAGGCGGCCTGTTCCACCAGCAGTCCACCCGCGCGCAGCGTGGCGTGCAGGCGCAGAAATACCGGCGCGACTACGGGCAGACCGCGATCGTGGCCCACGTGGCCTGCTCGCGCCCGCAGCCTGGCTGGGCCTGGGAGCGCTTTACCGAGGAAGGGCCGCTGGCGCTGCTGCCGCATGAAGAGCACGGCACGCCCGGCTACGCCCTGGTCTGGTGCTGCCCGCCAGAACAGGCGGCGCGCCGGCTCGCGCTGCCCGAAGGCGAGTTCCTCGCTGAACTGGAACAAGCATTCGGCCCGCGCATGGGCCGCTTCACCGGCATTGGCAAGCGCCATGCCTTCCCGCTCGGGCTGAACGCGGCGCCCGTCACCGTGCAGGGCCGCGTGGTGGCGGTCGGCAATGCGGCGCAGACGCTACATCCGGTAGCCGGCCAGGGCCTCAACCTCGGCCTGCGCGATGCCTTTGCCCTGGCGCTCGCGCTGCGCGCCGACTGCAGCCTGCAAGCCTTGCAGGCGTTTGCGGCGCAACAAAAGCTGGATCGGGCCGTCACCATCGGCGTGACCGACCTGCTCCCCCGCGTGTTTGGCGTTTCCTACCCGCTCGCTGCCCACGCGCGTGGGGCTTCCTTGGCGGCGCTCGCTTGCCTGGGACCGCTCAAGGACACGCTGGCGCGCCAGATGATGTACGGCATGCGCCGCTAAAGGCGGCGCCGACAACATTGTTTGCAATGCGGCCCGGCGCAATATTTGCTCAAATCTTGAGCAACCGGGGCCGTTTGGCGGTAAAATCCTGCCCTCACACATGCCCACTGAATGACGCCGAGCGCTGTTTCGGCAGGGCATGCCATTTTCATTTTTGTCTAGTTGCGGGCCGCCTTGCGGCCCCTCGTCAGCCGCTACAGTCGCTATCGTGCAAATCGGACCGCACCAACTCCGCAACAACCTGTTCGTCGCGCCTATGGCCGGTGTGACGGACCGGCCATTCCGCCAGCTGTGCAAACGGCTGGGGGCGGGCTACGCGGTGTCCGAAATGGTGGCCTCCAACGCGCAGTTGTGGAAGAGCGAAAAAACCATGCGGCGCGCCAACCACACCGGCGAAGTCGAGCCCATCGCGGTGCAGATCGCCGGCGCCGAGCCGGCCATGATGGCGGAAGCCGCGCGCCATAACGTCGAGCGCGGCGCGCAGATCATCGACATCAACATGGGCTGCCCGGCCAAGAAGGTGTGCAATGTGGCCGCCGGCTCGGCGCTGCTGCAAAACGAGCCGCTGGTGGTGCGCATCGTCCAGGCGGTGGTCGCCGCCGTGGCCGAGGTCGATCCGAGCGTGCCCGTCACGCTCAAGATCCGTACCGGCTGGGACCGCCAGAACCGCAATGCGCTTCGCATCGCGCGCATGGTGGAAGACGCCGGCATCAGCATGCTCACCGTGCACGGGCGCACGCGCGCCGACCTGTACAAGGGCGAAGCCGAGTACGAGACCATTGCCGCGGTCAAGGCAGCGTTGTCCATCCCCGTGGTCGCCAATGGCGACGTCACCACGCCGCAAAAAGCCAGGCATGTGCTGGCCGTGACCGGCGCCGACGCCATCATGATCGGCCGCGCGGCGCAGGGCCGGCCCTGGCTGTTCCGCGAGATCGAGCACTACCTCGCCACCGGCGAGCTGCTGCCGTCGCCGGAAGTGGCCGAGATCCGCGCCATCATGAACGCGCACCTGGAAGACCACTACGACTTCTACGGCGAGTTCACCGGCGTGCGCACCGCGCGCAAGCACATTGCCTGGTACACGCGCGGCCTGGCCGGCGCCAACCTGTTCCGCCACCGCATGAACACGCTGGACAGCACCACGGCACAGCTCGCCGCGGTCAACGAATTCTTCGATGAGCAGGCGCAGCTGTCGGAGCGCCTGGTCTATGTGGAAGAAGGCGCCAACGGCACGGATGATGCGATCGACGCCGACAACGAGAAACGCAACCAGTCGAACAACAACAATAACGGGGAGTTGCTTGCCGCATGAGCCGCAACGCTATCGACCAGTGCATCCGGGACAGCCTGGGTGCCTACTTTCGCGACCTGGACGGTGAAGAGCCGTCGAATATGTACAACATGGTGCTCGAAGCCGTGGAACGGCCGCTGCTTGAAGCAGTGATGGCGCGCGCCGAGCGCAACCAGTCGCTCGCGGCCGCCTACCTGGGCATCAATCGCAATACGCTGCGCAAGAAGTTGCAGCAGCACGGTTTACTTTGAAGCGTCTCCCCATAGCCATGATCAAGCAAGCCCTCCTCTCCGTATCCGACAAGACCGGCATCGTCGAATTTGCCCGCGAGCTCAACGCGCTCGGCATCGCGCTGCTCTCCACCGGCGGCACCGCCAAGCTGCTCGCCGAAGCCGGCCTGCCAGTCACGGAGGTGGCCGACTACACCGGTTTCCCCGAAATGCTCGACGGCCGCGTCAAGACCCTGCACCCGAAGGTGCACGGCGGCATCCTGGCCCGCCGTGACCTGCCCGAGCACATGGCAGCGCTGGCCGAGCACAACATCCCCACCATCGACCTGCTGGTCGTGAACCTGTACCCGTTCCAGCAAACCGTGGCCAAGGATGACTGCTCGCTGCCGGATGCCATCGAGAACATCGACATCGGCGGCCCCACCATGCTGCGCTCGGCCGCCAAGAACCACCGCGACGTCACTGTCATCGTAGACCCGGCCGACTACGCGCCGGTGCTGGAAGAAATGCGCGCCAACGCCAACAGCGTCGGCTACGACACCAACTTCCGCCTGGCCACCAAGGTGTTCGCCCACACCGCGCAGTACGACGGCGCCATCACCAACTACCTGACCAGCCTCGGCGCGGACAAGTCGCACCAGACCCGCAGCGCCTACCCGCAGACGCTGAACGTGGCCTTCGAGAAGGTGCAGGAGATGCGCTACGGCGAGAACCCGCACCAGTCGGCCGCCTTCTACCGCGACCTGAAGGCCTCCGACGGCGCGCTGGCCAACTACACGCAGCTGCAAGGCAAGGAACTGTCGTACAACAACATCGCCGACGCCGATGCGGCATGGGAATGCGTCAAGACCTTCGGCGCCGCCACCGGCGCGGCCTGCGTGATCATCAAGCACGCCAACCCGTGCGGCGTGGCAGTCGGCGCCAATGCGCTGGAAGCCTACGAAAAAGCCCTCAAGACCGACTCGACCTCGGCCTTCGGCGGCATCATCGCCTTCAACGTCGAGCTGGACGAAGCCGCCGCGCAAGCCGTGGCCAAGCAGTTCGTCGAAGTGCTGATCGCCCCGTCCTTCAGCGCCGGCGCGCGCGCCGTGTTTGCTGCCAAGCAGAACGTGCGCCTGCTGGAAATCCCGCTGGGCAACGGCCTCAACCCGTATGACTTCAAGCGCGTCGGCGGCGGCCTGCTGGTGCAAAGCCCCGACGCCAGGAACGTCCAGCAGGACGAACTGCGCGTGGTGACCAAGCGCCAGCCCACGCCCAAGGAAATGGACGACCTGATGTTCGCCTGGCGCGTGGCCAAGTTCGTCAAGTCGAACGCCATCGTGTTCTGCGGCGGCGGCATGACGCTCGGCGTCGGCGCCGGCCAGATGAGCCGCGTGGACTCGGCCCGCATCGCCAGCATCAAGGCGCAAAACGCCGGCCTCACGCTGGCAGGTTCGGCCGTGGCCTCGGACGCCTTCTTCCCGTTCCGTGACGGCCTGGACGTGGTGGTGGATGCAGGTGCCACCTGCGTCATCCAGCCGGGCGGCTCGATGCGCGACGACGAAGTGATCGCCGCAGCAGACGAGCGCAATATCGCGATGGTGTTGACCGGCGTTCGTCACTTCCGCCATTGACGCATTGAGGTCCAGGCTGGGCACTTGAACGCATCGCGGCATCGCAAGCGCCCGCCCTCTCCCCCGGCCCCTCTCCCGCTGCGCGGGAGAGGGGAGCAAACCGGCAGGAGAGTTGAAGCATCGATTCGGTTCGGCCGTGATTCGCGCCCCCAGGCGGGAATCACCCCAGCGCGATGCGAAGCGAGCCGTGAAGGTGTGCCAAGGCCGTATGGGGCGCCTCGGGATTCGGCGAAAAGAGCGGAAAAGAGGGACCCATGTCTGAGTATCGCCTTAAGGCGATGCGAGTTTGGGTCCCGGCCGCTCTTTTCGTCGAATCCCGAGGGGGTGTCGCCCCATCCGGCGCGCCTTTTTTGCCTACTTTTTTGGCAAGACAAAAAAGTAGGTCGCCGCCCCGCAGGGGTGGTGAAACTGCAGTTGACTTTAAGCAGTTGCAGTTGCAGTTGCAGTTACAGCCGCCCCTACCCTCCCAACGTTACAATCCCCCATCACCCATTAAAAGCCGAGCCCGACCCTCATGCGTATCCTCGGCATCGACCCCGGCCTCCGCACCACCGGCTTCGGCGTGCTCGAAAAGCACGGCAACAAGCTAACCTACATCGCCTCCGGCACCATCAAGAGCGACGGCGACAGCGGCCTGCCGGCAAGGCTGAAAACCCTCTTCGACGGCATCAGCGAAGTCACCCGCACCTACGCGCCCGATTGCGCCGCGATCGAGAAAGTATTCGTCAACGTCAACCCGCAATCCACGCTGCTGCTGGGCCAGGCCCGCGGCGCGGCGATCTGCGGGCTGGTGGCGCATGGCCTGCCGGTGTTCGAGTACACAGCACTGCAATTGAAGGTGGCGGTAGTCGGCTACGGCCGCGCCAACAAGGAACAGGTGCAGGAAATGGTGATGCGCCTGCTGAGCCTGACGGGGCGGCCCAGCTCCGACGCGGCGGATGCGCTGGGCATGGCAATCTGCCATGCCAATGGCAGCAACACGCTCACCGCCCTGACCGGGCTGGCCCCGGACCTGGTGCGCAAGGGCATGCGCGTACGGCGTGGGCGCCTGATCGGCTAAGTGAGCCAAGCGGCTAAGCAGCCGCCTGCACCTTCAAGTCTCTTACAATCGAGCGATCGCCCGCCAAAGGATGCCGCATGCTCCGCTCGCTTCGCGCGTTCCGCGCCTTGAATTCGCCCCGCTCCGCTCGCCTGCCAGCGCTGCTGTCCGCGCTGGCCGCCGCGGTCCTCGCCGGCTGCGCCGCGCAGCCGCCCGTGGCCACCGCCCCGGCAGCCCCGGCCCCCAGCCCGGCGCCAGCCGCGCCCAAGGCGCTGGTGATCGGGCATCGCGGCGCCAGCGCGCTGCGCCCTGAGCACACGCTGGCGTCCTACCAGCGCGCCATCGACGACGGTGCCGACGTGGTGGAGCCCGACCTGGTGATGACGCGCGACGGCGTGCTGGTAGCCCGGCACGAGAACGAGATCGGCACCACGACCAATGTGGCGGAGCTGCCCCAGTTCGCCAGCCGCAAGCGCATCAAGGTGATCGACGGCGAGCGCCTGGACGGCTGGTTCACCGAAGACTTCACGCTGGCAGAGCTCAAGACGTTGCGCGCGCGCGAGCGCATCCCGCAGGTGCGCAAGGCCAATACCCAGTACAACGACAAGTTCGAGATCCCCACCTTCGACGAGATCATCGAGCTGGTGGCCAAGGCATCGCAACGCAGCGGGCGCGTGATCGGCCTGTATCCGGAAACCAAGCACCCGAGCTATTTCCGCGGCATCGGGCTGCCGCTGGAGGAGAAGCTGGTGGCCACGCTGCAAGCCCATGCGTATACGCGCAGCGCGCCCGTATTCGTGCAGTCCTTCGAGACCGGCAACCTGCGCGAGATGCGCCAGCGCCTGGCCCCGGGCATGCCCAATGTGAAGCTCATCCAATTGATGGGTGGCGCGAAGAACCGGCCTGCCGACTGGCGCCTGGCCGGCGACACCCGCACCTTCGCCAACATGATGACCCCGATCGGCCTGCGCGAAGTCGCCAGCTACGCCAACGGCATCGGCCCGGAGAAGTCCAACGTGGTGCCCCGCGACGCCAACGGCAACCTCGGCACGCCGACCGCGCTGGTGCGCAACGCGCACGCGGCCGGCTTGCTGGTCCATCCCTATACCTTCCGCCCTGAGAACACCTTCCTGCCGCGCAACCTGCGCACCGGCGGCGATGATGCCACGCGCAGCCCCGGCGGCATGGTGCGCGAGGTGCAAGCATTCCTCGCCGCCGGCATCGACGGCTTCTTCACCGACGATCCCGCGCTGGGACGCCAGGCGGTGGACACGCTGGGCCGATAGCCGATAGCCATCGGCCAATGTGGCCCGGCAGCGCCGGTACGCCGCACGCTGGGCTACACTGGCGGCCTTCGCGATGGCGGGCCTTCCCCTGCGGTGCCCGCCGCCGCACTCCCTTCCCATCCCGGCGCACGCGCCGTAATTCGCTGCAGACACCACACCATGATCGGACGCATCGCCGGCACCCTCATCGAGAAGAATCCCCCGCACCTGCTGGTCGATTGCCACGGCGTCGGCTATGAGATCGACGTGCCGATGAGCACCTTCTACAACCTGCCCGCCGTCGGCCATCCCGTCACCCTGCTGACCCAGCAGATCGTGCGAGAGGATGCGCACCTGCTGTACGGCTTCGGCAGCGCCACCGAGCGCAACACCTTCCGCGAGTTGATCAAGATCACCGGCATCGGCGCGCGCATGGCGCTGGCGGTGCTCTCCGGCATGTCGGTCAGCGAACTGGCGCAGGCCATCACGCTGCAGGAAGCCGGGCGCCTGACGCGCGTGCCGGGCATCGGCAAGAAGACCGCCGAGCGCCTGCTGCTAGAGCTCAAGGGCAAGCTGGGCGCCGAGCTTGGGGCTGCGCCCGGCAGCACCCCGGTGCACGACAACGCCGTCGACATCCTCAACGCGCTGCTGGCACTCGGCTACTCGGAGAAGGAGGCGGCACTGGCGATCAAGCCGGTGCCGGCCGGCACTGGCGTGTCGGACGGCATCAAGATGGCGCTGAAGTCGCTATCCAAGGGTTGACCCGACCGGATCGAGGGCGGGCCAAGGACGCTCCCGACGCTGAGCCCGCGCTGGCGGCACAGGGCCCGCGCGGCCGGCGCCACGCCCGGAAGGGCTACAATCCAACCACTTTGCCCGCATCCGTAACATGATCGAAACCGACAAGCTAGCCACCGAGCGGGGCCCCGATCGCGTGATCGCCCCCACCGCCGTCTCCCCCAACGAAGAGGCCTTCGAGCGCGCGCTGCGTCCCAAGCTGCTCGACGAATATGTCGGCCAGGAAAAAGTGCGCGGCCAGCTCGACATCTTCATGCACGCCGCGCGCAACCGCCGCGAAGCGCTCGATCACGTGCTGCTGTTCGGGCCACCTGGGCTGGGCAAGACCACGCTGGCGCACATCATCGCCCGCGAGATGGGCGTCAACCTGCGCCAGACCTCGGGCCCGGTGCTGGAGCGCCCGGGCGACCTGGCCGCGCTGCTGACCAACCTGGAAGCCAACGACGTCCTGTTCATCGACGAAATACACCGGCTTTCCCCGGTCGTCGAGGAAATCCTGTACCCGGCGCTCGAGGACTACCAGATCGACATCATGATCGGCGAAGGCCCGGCCGCGCGCTCGGTCAAGCTGGACCTGCAGCCCTTCACGCTGGTCGGCGCCACCACCCGCGCGGGCATGCTGACCAACCCGCTGCGCGATCGCTTCGGCATCGTGGCGCGGCTGGAGTTCTACACCGCCGAGGAGCTCTCGCGCATCGTCACGCGCTCCGCCCAGTTGCTGGGTGCCCGCATCGACCCGATGGGCGCGCTGGAAATCGCACGCCGCGCGCGCGGCACGCCGCGGATCGCCAACCGGCTGCTGCGCCGCGTGCGCGACTTTGCGGAGGTCAAAGGAGACGGCAACATCACCCGCGCGATTGCCGACGCCGCACTCGCCATGCTCGACGTGGACGCGGTCGGCTTCGACCTGATGGACCGCAAGCTGCTGGAAGCGATCCTGCTCAAGTTCAGCGGCGGCCCGGTGGGCGTGGATAACCTGGCCGCTGCCATCGGCGAGGAGCGCGACACCATCGAGGACGTGCTCGAGCCTTTCCTAATCCAGCAGGGCTACCTGCAGCGCACACCACGGGGCCGCATGGCCACCGCTGCCGCCTACCGGCACTTCGGGCTGGCCGCCCCCGGGGACAGCGGCGATCCGGCGCCTGCCTGAGCGGCATCGAAATCCGCATTAAATAGTTTCGAGGCCCCCAGACAATTCTTTTGTCATGCATTGCTGCGGGCAACCTCCTTGTCCACAATGACTTAGCCCCGACCGCCAAGGCAAGGCGACGACAGACGGCAGATGCCCGACGGCCGGCTAACGGATCCCAGACAGGAGAGAGCACATGAATCGACGCCACTTTGTCACCCGGCTGGCGGGCTCGAGCCTGGTAGTGGCCACCGCGTTCGCGGCTGGCTGCACCACGACCGGCACCTATGCGCCAACCGACGCGGCGGCCAAGAAGAAAGAAATCGATGCCGGTGCCGACGGCGCGCTCAACCGGCTGTTCACGACAGCCGACGGCTCGCGCGAGCTGGCGTCGCGAGCCCAGGGCATCCTGATTTTCCCGCGTGTGCTGTCTGCTGGGCTGGTAGTTGGCGGCGAATACGGCGAGGGCGTGCTGCGCTCAAACGGTGCCCCGATGGGCTACTACCGCACGACCTCTGCCTCGGTCGGCCTGACTGCCGGCGGCCAGTCCAAGTCGGTGGTGCTGATGTTCATGACGCCCGATGCCTACAACAAGTTCGTCAACAGCAGCGGCTGGACGGTCGGCGCGGATGCCGGCGTGGCGCTCGCCAAGGTCGGTGCCAACGGCAAACTCGATACGATCACCGGCCAGCAGCCGGTGATCGCCTTCCTGCAGACCAATGTCGGGCTGATGTTCGACGTGTCGCTGGACGGCTCCAAGATCAGCAAGCTGAACATCTAGCCGCAGCCCCCACGCAGGCAGCCCTGGCCCGGGGCGACCCGGCCAGGGTGCCCGCTCGTCTACAGTGTGGCGGGGCAAGGTGGTGGCGCGGCTGGCATAATCGCGCAAAATCGCCCCTGGAACACCCCGATGACCATGTCAAGCGCCACGCCCGCCCACAGCGGGCGCGTCTATCGTTACTACGATCTTGTGATGGTGGCTTTCGTCACGGTCCTGCTGTGCTCCAACCTGATCGGCGCGGCCAAGGCGGCCCAGGTCACGCTGCCGGTGATCGGCGCGGTGACCTTCGGCGCGGGCGTGCTGTTCTTCCCGATCTCCTACATTTTTGGGGATGTGCTGACCGAGGTCTACGGCTACGGGCGGGATCGCCGCGTGGTCTGGGCCGGATTCGCCGCGCTGGCGTTCGCCACCTTCATGAGCCTGGTGGTGCTGAAGATGCCGGTGGCGCCCTTCATGAGCGATTACCAGAAGAGCCTGGAAGACGTCTTCGGCAATACCTGGCGCATCGCGATGGGCTCGCTGATCGCGTTCTGCTGCGGCAGCTTCACCAACAGCTACGTGCTGGCCAAAATGAAGCTGTGGACCAATGGCCGCTGGCTGTGGACCCGCACCATCGGCTCGACGCTGGCCGGCGAGCTGGTCGATTCCTCGCTGTTCTACGTGATCGCCTTCTACGGCATCTGGCCGCTGGAGAAGGTGATCCAGGTCGCCATTGCCCAGTACATCCTCAAGACCACATGGGAAGTGGTGATGACGCCGGTCACCTACAAGGTGGTGAACTTCCTCAAGCGCGCCGAGCGCGAAGACTTCTACGACCGCAATACCGATTTCACGCCCTTCCGCCTGCGGGTGTAGCGCGCGGCCAGCGCGGCTCAGGGCACCCTGCGGTCGACTTCGTCGAGGGTGAGCGCTTCCAGGTGGCCCACATCCGCCCACTGCATGACCGTGAGCCGTACGCTGTCGCAGCGCAACCGGTTGATGCTGGCATTGAGCAGCTCGTGCCGGCGCGGCGCCTCCAGCGTCATGTCGTTGGCTTCGCGGTACAGGCAGTCCAGCACGCCGCCGTGCGCCACCAGGGCAATGCGCTCGCCGGGATGGCGGCGCCCGAGCGCCAGCGCGGCTTCCACCGCGCGCTCGTGAAACGCCAGCAAGGACTCACCGCCATCGGGCGCGTAGTCGGGAACCCGAGCTTGCCACCTGGCGAAATCCTCGGGCAGCTGCTCAGCCACTTCCGCGTAGGTCATGCCTTCGAGCGAGCCATAGCAGCGCTCGCGCAAGCGGGGATCGGGCTGCACCGCAAGGCCAAGCGCCTCGGCCAGCGGCGCCGCCGTCTGCATCGCGCGCGACAGGTCGCTGGCGTAGACCGCATCGATCGGCTCGACCGCCAGCGCCTGGGCCAGGGCATCCGCCTGCGCCGCGCCGGTGGCGTTGAGCGGGATGTCGAGCTGGCCTTGCAGGCGCCGTTCGCGGTTCCATGCGGTCTCACCGTGACGGATCAGGATCAGGTGGGTGAAGGCCAGCGAATGCGGCCCGGGCAATTGCGACATGCCGTTTCCTCTACGCGACTCAGGCGCTTTAGGCGATTTAGGCGACGCTACGCGGTCGTAGCGTCCCTGGCGGGCAGCGCTTGCGCGCCGCGCGGCCCATGCTTACTTCGCCGGCTGGCCGGCGAGTTTCGGATTGAGGGTATAGGTGCCGGTGAAGGCGGCCTGCGCCAGTACGTGGCCCTGGATGGCTTCGCGCACCTGGGCGCCCGTGAAGGTGCCCTCGAGCGGCAGGCGGTCCAGGTCGAGCGCGTAGACGGTGAACACGTAGCGGTGCACCAGGCTGTCGTTCCACGGCGGGCAAGGGCCGTCGTAGCCGTAGTAGTCGCCCTTCATGTCCGGGTCGCCGGCAAACCAGCCGGTGTAGTCGTTCAGGCCGTGGCGCAGCCCGCCCGCCGCGGCGGTGCCGCCGGTGGCCTCGGGGCCCGGCTTGCCGCGCGCGATCACGCCATCACTGTGGGTGCCCGCCGAGATAGTGCGCAGCCCCATCGGAATATCCACCAGCACCCAGTGAAAGAAGTCCACGCGCGGCAACGAGGCGGGCACTTCGCGCCCTTCCTGGTTGACGTCGTCGCCACGGCTGGGCACGTCCGGATCGTGGCAGGTCAGCACAAAGGAACGCGTCTCGGCCGGCGCCTCATCCCAGTGCAGGTCGGGATTGCGGTTGCTCGACAGCGTCACGTGGGTGGCGGGGTCGATCGCACCGAAAGCGAACTCGACGGGAATCGGCCCGTTGTCGCTAAATGCCTTGCTCCAGAGTTTCATGTTTCTCTCCTTGCTGGGTTGCGCCGCGCGCTGCGCGGCATGCGGGATCAGGCCGAGGCCGGTCCCGGCGGTGAGGTGCGGCGGCGGTAGCTGAGCTGCAGCAGGCCGTCGTCGAAGGCGCGGTGCGCCGCCAGTTGCCAGTCCACGCTGCCGTCCGGCGAAGCGATCATGCCGTCGAGGCTGGTGGCGATGTAGAGGGTAACTGTCTGGGTCATGTCCGGTCAGGCCGTCGCCGCATCAGCCGCTGGCCTGCGCTGGCTGCGAGTTGGTGGCCGGCGCGGCCGGCGGCACACGCAGCCAGAAGGTGACCGGACCGTCGTTGACCAGGCTGACCTGCATCATGGCGCCGAACTCGCCGGTCTGCACCTCGCCATGCGCGGCGCGCGCGCGCGTCACGAAATGGTTGTACAGGCGCTCGCCATCGGCCGGCGCCGCGGCCGGGGTGAAACTGGGCCGCGTGCCGCTGTTGGTATCGGCGGCCAGCGTGAACTGCGACACCACCAGCAGGCCGCCGCGCGTGCCGCGGCCATCGATGTCCTGCACGGGCAGGTTCATCTTGCCGGCCTCATCGGAGAACACGCGGTAAGCCAGCAGCTTGGCGAGTAGCCGCTCGGCCTGCGCTTCGGTGTCGCCACGCTCGGCGCAGACCAGTGCCAGCAGGCCGGCGCCGATCTCCCCGGTAGTGCGGCCGTCGACAGTGACGCGGGCCTGTGCGACCCGCTGGATCAACGCGATCATGAACCGTCCCTGCCCGGCCTCAGGCCAGCGTCACGCGTGCGAAGCGGCGCTTGCCCACTTGCACGACGTAGCTGCCAGCCTCGACCTTCAGCCCCTTGTCGCTGACGATGGTGCCGTCGATCTTGACGCCGCCCTGCTCGATATTGCGGTTGGCTTCCGACGTGGAGGGCACCAGGTTGGCCTGCTTGAGCAACTGGCCGATGCCCAGCGGCGCGCCGGAAAGGCTGACCTCGGGGATTTCGTCGGGCACGCCGCCGCGCGCGCGGTGGTTGAAGTCCTCGAGCGCGCGCTCGGCATCGGCAGCGCTGTGGAAGCGCGTGACGATCTCCTGGCCGAGCATCACCTTGCAGTCGCGCGGATTGCGGCCCAGCGAGATCTCCTGCTTCATCAGATCGATCTCACTCATGGGGCGGAACGACAGCAGCTCGAAGTACTTCCACATCAGGTCGTCCGAGATACTCATCAGCTTGCCGAACATCTCGCTCGGGGCTTCGGTCACGCCGATGTAGTTGCCCTTGGACTTGGACATCTTCTCCACGCCGTCCAGGCCCACCAGCAGCGGCATGGTCAGGATGCACTGCTGCTCCTGGCCGTATTCCTTCTGCAGCTCGCGGCCCACCAGCAGGTTGAACTTCTGGTCGGTGCCGCCCAGCTCCAGGTCGGCCTTGAGCGCGACCGAATCGTAGCCCTGCATGAGCGGGTAAAGGAACTCATGCACCGAAATCGGAATCCCAGTGCGGAACCGTTTGGTGAAGTCATCGCGCTCCATCATCCGCGCCACGGTGTACTTGGCCGCCAGCTGGATCATGCCGCGCGCACCCAGCGGATCGCACCACTCGCTGTTGTAGCGGATCTCGGTCCTGGCCGGATCCAGCACCAGGCTGGCCTGGCTGTAGTAGGTCTGGGCGTTGGCCTCGATCTGCTCGCGCGTGAGCGGAGGACGGGTGGCGTTGCGCCCGGACGGATCGCCGATGGTGGAGGTGAAGTCGCCGATCAGGAAGATGACCTGGTGGCCCAGGTCTTGCAACTGACGCATCTTGTTGAGCACCACCGTGTGGCCGATATGGATATCGGGCGCGGTCGGGTCCAGCCCCAACTTGATGCGCAGCGGCACGCCGGTGGCCTCGCTGCGCGCGAGCTTGGCCAGCCATTCGGATTCGACCAGCAGTTCGTCGCAACCGCGCTTGGACACCTCCAGGGCGTGCATCACGGTGGGCGTGAGGGGGTAGGAGGTGGCAGCGCCGGAGGAAACTTCAGTCATGACGTAAGTCTTTGAAAAACATGAGAATTCAGACGGGGACACAAAAACGGCTTGCGGCCGGCTTTGGTATAATCCGCGCTTCTTGTGCAAACGGGAATGCTCCCGTGGGCCAACCGCCATTCTAGGCGGCAAACCAATATGGCAGGCGCCGCACCTCGGGGGAGGAAGGCAGACGAGGCAAATCGTCGCGGCAGCGCAGCCCGAAACAAAGAGTGAATTTTACGTGATGTGGTCCAGACTCCGCGAAGTTTTCGCGCGTGAGCTGGTGGTTCTAGTCGATCCTACCAATGCCCTGCACGCCCGTCGGCGCAAGCAGTTGACAGCGGCGGTGGGTACGGTGTTCACGCTGGGCATGGCCGCCGCCATGGGCGTGGCCCCCCGTAGCGCCTTCGACGATCCCCAGGCTCCGCGTGTCCGGGAGGCGATACGCCTGCCCGATTTACGCACACAACTCGAACAGCTTACCGAAACCGACGCTACCTTTGTGCGCGAAGAGCGCATGCAGCGTGGCGACACCATTGGCAGCCTGCTCAAGCGGCTTGGCGTGGACGACCCCGATGCGCAGGCCTTTATCCGCCGCAACACCACCGCGCGCGGCCTGTTCGACCTCAATCCCGGCCAGACGGTGCAGGCCGAGGTCGACGAGAACAACCTGCTGGTGTCGCTGCAAGCCAACCTCGGTGGTGATGCAAACGCCTCCCGCGAGCTGGTGATCGAACGCGCGGGCGACCCTGCCGATCCGGTCTACAAGGCCCGCGTGCAGTCGGTGAAGAACGAGCTGCACTACGAGATGCTGTCCGGCGCCATCGCCAACGGCGGTTTCTTCAAGGCCATGGACGCGGCCAACGTGCCCGACGAGATCGTCCAGCAGATGCTCTCGATCTTCTCCGGCGTGATCGACTTCCACCACGACATCACCAGCGGCGACCGCTTCCGCATCGTCTACGAAGCGGGCTATCGCGACGGCGCGTTCGTGCGCAACGGCCGCGTGGTCGCGGTCGAGCTGATCAACCACAACCAGTTGCACCAGGCACTCTGGTATGCACCGGAAGGCAGCAAGCAGGGCGCGTACTACACCTTCGACGGGCGCAGCATGAAGCGGCCGTTCCTGCGCTCGCCGGTGGAGTTTTCGCGCGTGTCGTCGGGCTTCGGCGGGCGTGACCATCCGCTGCACCACCACTGGGCGCAGCACAAAGGTGTGGACTTTGCCGCACCGACGGGCACCAAGGTGATGGCCACCGGCGACGGTGAAGTCGAGTTTGTCGGCCAGCAGAACGGCTACGGCAACATCGTCATCCTCAAGCACCATAGCGGCTACTCCACTTACTACGCGCACCTGTCCGGCTTTGCCACGATGAAGCGCGGGCAGCATGTGTCGCAAGGCGAGGTCATTGGCTTCGTCGGCCAGACCGGCTGGGCCACCGGCCCGCACCTGCACTACGAGTTCCGCGTCAACGATGTGCCGCTGAACCCGCTGGCCATCGCCGCGCTCGACACGCCCGCGCTGTCGGGGCCGGCGCGCCAGCAGTTCCTGAGCTATACCAGCGAGATGCTCAGCCGCATCAACGCGCTGCGTACCTACAACGTGGCTTCGGCCAGCAATTGATCGAGCCCGCCCGGCCAGCATGCAAACATCGTCCTCAGACTGCTTCATCGGCATCATGTCCGGCACCAGCATGGACGGCGCGGACGGCGTGCTGGTCGATTTCTCCGGGCCACGGCCCGCGGTGCTGGCGGCGGCCTTCCAGCCCTTCCCGGCCGAGCTGCGCGACGCGTTCGCAGCGCTGCAGCAGCCCGGCAATGATGAAATCCACCACGAGGCACTGGCGGCCAATGGGCTGGCGCGCGTCTATGCGGCTTGCGTGGCTGCCCTGCTGCGCGATGCCGGCCAGGCGCCGGGCGCCATCGCGGCGATCGGCGCGCACGGCCAGACCGTGCGCCATCGGCCCGGCTTGTACGATGGCACCGGCTATACCCGCCAGAGCCAGCAACCCGCGCTGCTGGCAGAGTTGACGGGCATCGACGTGGTGGCGGATTTCCGCAGCCGCGACGTGGCGGCCGGCGGCCAGGGCGCGCCCTTGGTGCCGGCGCTGCACCAGGCGCTGTTCGCAGACGCCGCCGAGACGCGGGTGGCGTGCAATATCGGCGGGATCTCCAATATCAGCGTGCTGCCCGCCGCCAGCGCAGGTGGCGCGGCGCGGCCGGTTACCGGATTCGACTGCGGCCCGGGCAACGTGCTGCTCGACTACTGGATCGACCGGCATCACGGCCTGGCCTACGACGCCGACGGCGCCTGGGGCGCCAGCGGCAAGATCGACCAGGCGCTGCTGGCACGCCTGCTGGCCGAGCCCTATTTCAGCGTGGCCCCGCCCAAGAGCACTGGCCGCGACCTGTTCCATCCCGCCTGGCTGGAAAATCATCTTTCCCAGCTCGGCAAGGCACTCGATGCCGCCGACGTGCAGGCCACGCTGGCCGCGCTGACCGCCGAGGCCATTGCCCGCGATATCCGCCTGCATGCGCCCGACGCGGCGCGGCTGATCGTGTGCGGCGGCGGCGCCCGCAACGGCCTGGTGATGGCGCTGCTGGCGCATGCGCTGCCCGGCGTCACGGTGCAAAGCTCGGACGACCTGGGCGTTCCGGTATCGCAGGTGGAAGGCATCGCCTTTGCCTGGCTGGCGCGCCAGATGCTGCGCAGGGCGCCGGGCAATGTGCCCACCGTCACCGGCGCGGCCGGCCCGCGCGTATTGGGCGCGCTCTACCCTCGGTAGCAAAACCTCCCGACCCTCATGCCGGCCCGGCGTGGCCTGCCTCGCAAACCCACTGGATAAATGCCTCGGCAATGGGCGAAGGCCGCATGGCCGGCGAACGCGCCAGCACCACGCGCTGCGGCGTCACGGCCTCGCGCAGCGGCAGGCAGACGATGGGCTGGCCGTCGTAGCTGTGGTCGCCCGCCGGGCGCGTGCATGACAGCGCCACGCCATAGCCGTGCGCCACCAGGCCGCGCTGCATCTCGAAGGTCTGCGTGTACTGGTGCAACTGCGGGCGCAAGCCGTGCGCCCAGAACAGTGAGAGGAAGTACTCACGTGTTTGCGCAATGTCCTCCAGGATCAGCCGTTCGCCCGCCAGGTCTTTCAGGCTTACGCTTTGCTGGGCGGCCAGCGCATGGCCGGCAGGCAGCAGCGCGTAAGGCGCGAGCCGGGCAAGTATCCAGCGCGCAATGCGCTGGTCGAAGCCGAGATCGTAGGTCAGCGCCAGTTCCGCCTTGCCGGCAGTGAGCGTGCGATGCACCGTGGCCAGGTCGGCCTCGAACAGCGTCACGGCAACATGCGGATGCAGGCGCCGGAAACCGGCCAGCAGCCGCGGCGCGTAGTAGGCGCCAAGATCCTGAAAGCACGTCAGCGACAGTTGCCCGCTAAGGCCACGCGCCTGCGCCTGGTCCGCACCTTCGCTTGCCAGGCCGGCCGCCAGTGCCAGGATGTCGCGGGCGCGGCCCAGCAGGCGCTGGCCCGCCGGCGTCAGTTCCAGCCCGCGGCTGACCTGGCGGCGAAACAAGGCCTCGCCCAGCGTTTCCTCGAGCTGCGCCACGGCCTGCGACACCGAAGGCTGCGATACGTGGCGCGCGCGGGCAGCCGCGCTGATGCTGCCGTGCTCGGCGGCCGCGACAAAATACTCGAGCTGGCGGAAGGAGAATCCAATCATGATTTCCTATACTACAGCATAGGAAATATATTCTTTTCCTATTGCCGCCCTACCCCGATACTCGTCCCAGGCCAGCCATCCACGGGACCCTCATGCACATCACCACAGCCGATATCGAGACCTTCCAGCGCGACGGCGCCCTGGTATTGCGTGGCGCCTTCGCCGATTGGGTGACGCCGCTGCGCGAAGGATTCGAGCAGAATCTCGCCCAGCCCGGCCCCTTTGCCATCGAGAACGTTGGCAACGGCGAACGCGGCCGTTTTTTCGAGGATTACTGCAACTGGGAGCGCATCCAGCCGTTCGCCGATTTCATCCGGCGCTCGTCGGCCGCCGCCGTCGCCGGCCACATCATGCAGGCCGAGGCCGTCCAGGTGTTCCACGAGCACATCCTGGTCAAGGAACCGGACACGGCAAAGCCTACGCCGTGGCACCAGGACCTGCCCTACTACTGTGTGGATGGCCTGCAGACCGCGAGCTACTGGATCCCGCTGGACCCGGTCACCACCGCCAATACCTTGCGCGTGGTGCTGGGCTCGCACCGCTGGCCCAAGCTGGTACGGCCCAAGCGCTGGGCCAGCAATGAGAATTTCTACGCCGGCAGCGACCAGTTCATGGAGATGCCGGACGTGGACGACGGCAACCACGCCATCCTGATGCCGGCGCTGGAGCCGGGCGATGCCGTGGTGTTCGACTTCCGCACGGTGCATGGCGCCGCGGGCAATACCGGCGCGGGACGGCGCCGCGCCTTCTCGGCACGTTTCCTGGGCGACGACGTGCGCTACCTGGAGCGGCCGGGCCGTACCTCGCCGCCCTTCCCCGGGATCGGGCTGGCCAGCGGCGAGCGGATGCGCGAAGACTGGTTCCCGGTGGTCTGGCGCCGGGAGAAATAAATAAAAAAAGCGCACCGAAGTGCGCTTTTTTTATTGCCGCCGGAATCCGTGGCGCTCTTGCGAGCCTTACACCGAGAACGAAGAGCCGCAACCGCAGGTGGTGCTTGCGTTGGGGTTCTTGATCACGAACTGTGCGCCGTTGATGTCTTCCTTGTAATCAATCTCGGCACCCACCAGATACTGGTAGCTCATCGAGTCAATCAACAACGTGACGCCATTCTTGTCCAGCGTGGTGTCGTCCTCGTTCACCTCTTCATCGAAGGTGAAGCCATACTGGAAGCCGGAACAGCCGCCGCCCTGCACGAACACGCGCAGTTTCAGCTCGGCATTGCCCTCTTCCTCGATCAACTGCTTGACCTTGTCGGCAGCGCTGTCAGTAAAGACGAACGGGGCCGGCATGTCCTCGGTAACGGGTGCCTCTGCGACTGCGTTCATGGGGTTCTCCTATGTAGATACGCCTGTATTTTAAGCGCTCTGGGAAGATCGTGCCGAAACCCCGTGAATTCAAGGGGTTCTGTTGGTGCAACCAGGCCAGAGGTGCCGTATCAGGCGGATTCCTGCGTACCGGATGCCAGGACCAGGTTGGGCAGCGCCTTGGGCTCCGCACTGCCGAGCGGCACCAGGCGGCCTTCCACCAATGCGCCCTGGTGCATTTCCAGCGCGGCGTAGTGCACCTCGCCCTGCACGCGGGCGTGCGGTTGCAGCTCCAGCAGCTCGGTCGCGTGCACCGGCCCGGTGACCGTGCCATTGAGGATCAGGTGTCCGACCCGGACCTCGCCCTCGACCACGCCCTTTTCGCTGATGACCAGCATGCTTGCCTGGTCGGCAGCCGCTATCACGTTGCCGCGTACCCGGCCGTCCAGGCGCAGGCCGCCCGAAAACGTCAGGTCGCCCTGGATCACACTGTGCTGGCCGATCAGGGTATCGATCGACAGGCTTTTTTTCTTGGAAAACAACATAGGTCCCTTTTTTCGTTGCTAGCCCAGCGCAGCCTTACGGCATGGCCGTCTGGGTCGCGCGCAACTGACCGTTTTGCAAAATTCGTACCGTGACCGCCCGCACCGCGGCGCCCGCAGGCAGCGCAAAGGCGCTTTCAATCCGCTGGTAGTGCGTGACCCGCAGGCCAGGCAACGGGCCGGCGCCGTTTGCGGGCAGGCTCAATGTGACTGGCTTGCCATCCCGCAGCAGTGAAACGACCAACTGTAACTCACCGCGGAACTCAGGCAAGGATGAAAAAGCCTTGGATCCACCCTGCATTATCAGCAATCGATAGTGCATCTTCAGTGGGTCGGCTTCATCAAGACCCACGCGAAAACTCCGCACATGGATGCCGGAGGTATTGCCGCTGGCCGGAAGCAGGCTCTCAAAAAAGCCAGGTCTTCCTTGAGTTGGGCGACCTCGCCTTCTGCCGTCTTCAACTGCCCGGCCAGCGCCTCCTGGGCGCTGCGCGCCATCTGCAACTGCGCCTCGGCGGTGTTGGCCACCGCCTGCAAGCGCTCGCGCTGAGCCGTCATCGCCGCAACCTGCTCGTGCAGCGCCTTGCCCTGCGCCGTCATATGCGGCGCGCCGGTGAGCCGCCGGCCAGCGTCGTACGCCCAACCCGCGGCGACCACCGCCACGACGAGCACGACGACGAGCATCAACGCGGCGCCCAGCACGCGCAGTGGCCACGGCAGGTGCGAACGCACCGCCAGGCTCCCGGACAGCGAGCCCCGGCGCGGGCGCAACAAGCGATACTTCATGCGCGGCGGGCGGGCGGCACCGACAGGCTGGCGCGGTGCGGGTCGGCTGGCCATCGCATCCTATGCATCATGGTCGGGTTCTCCGGGCGGCAGGAGCAGGGATTGTAGCCGGGGAGATGCAAAGTATTTGTAAAACGTGGTTAAAGCCAGCCGTTGCGCGCTATTGCACATGTCTTCACGAGCGCCGGGGGCGAAAAAAAACCGCACGGCGAACCGTGCGGTTTTTTTCTGGCGCGGCCAGATCCGGTGAACCGGACCTGCCGAACACACATCAACGCTTCGAGAATTGCTTCCGACGACGCGCCTTGTGGAAACCGACCTTCTTACGTTCCACTTCACGCGCATCGCGCGTGACGAAACCGGCCTTGGACAGCGACGGCTTCAGGGTGGCATCGTAGTCGATCAGTGCACGGGTGATGCCGTGGCGCACTGCGCCGGCTTGACCCGTTTCACCGCCGCCAGTCACGTTGACCTTGATGTCGAAGGTCTGTGCGTTGGCAGTCAGTTCGAGCGGCTGGCGCACGATCATCAGCGAGGTTTCGCGAGCGAAATACTCATTGATGGGCTTGCCATTGACGATGATATCGCCCTTGCCCGACTTGATGAAGACCCGAGCCACTGCGCTCTTGCGGCGGCCAGTACCGTAATTCCAATTTCCGATCATGGATGGCCCCCTTAGATTTCCAGCGCTTTCGGCTGCTGCGCTTCATGCGGATGCTCGGCTTCGGCGTAAACCTTCAGCTTCTTGATCATCGCATAGCCCAGCGGGCCCTTCGGCAACATGCCCTTCACAGCTTTTTCCAGGGCGCGGCCCGGGAAACGTTGCTGCATCTTACCGAACGTCGTTTCGTAAATGCCGCCCGGGTAACCCGAGTGACGATAGTACTTCTTGTCGGTTTCTTTGGTACCCGTGACACGCAGTTTGCCTGCGTTGACGATGATGATGTAATCACCCGTGTCGACGTGCGGAGTAAATTCCGGCTTGTGCTTGCCGCGCAGTCGGCGTGCCACTTCGCTGGCAACACGGCCGAGGACTTTGTCCGTCGCGTCAATCACGTACCAGTCGCGCTTAACCTCTGCAGGCTTTGCGGAAAAGGTCTTCATGATTTTTCCTGAGACTTGTAGAACCTGCCCGAAACATTGACTTTACGTCGTCGGCCGACCCTTAGGATCTGACCTTCCTGCTTGTATGTGCAGGCTCTCCCTGAATTCCTTCCCGCGGGCATGACGGAAAAGCCCACGAGTATACTGCGGACTGAGGCCTGAGCACAAGGAAAGTTAGGGAAGAACGCCAAGATGGTGCCACGCAGTGTGCTGCTCGCTATCCGGAACGGCAGCGACCGGCAAGAAAGCAGGCCATGAGGCACTTCGCCGCAGGAAGCGCATCTGGCCGCGCATCTGGCCGGCACAGGCGCAGAATAAAAAAAACCCAAGCTATTGAGCTTGGGTTTGAATCCACCAAAGGAGGAGGGTGGAGGAGACACCGGGAGATCGACGGGGCTCGGTCGCGGTGCGGGCCGGCGAATGTGGCTGTAACCATCCGATTCGCTTTCGCACTCTGCGCCGCCTTGTGCGCCGTCGTTCAATGATTCAAATTATACACGGGCGCCCTCCCAGCGCAAGGAAATTTGCAGTGCGAAATCGTATTCCGCATTGTAAAAAATCATGAAGCCGCACATGGAAATTTTTTACCCAATAAAATCAATGTCTTAGAAGATGACAGCACTGTCACAGTACTGTCATCTTAGAAGAAAGCTTCAGTTTTCGGGAAAATAGCCGAGTTACGGCGCTTACCAGCAAGTGGCCTATACTCAAAAAGCAAGCTTCGAAATCGCGTGTTCATGATCGAATACGCACTCACCAGAACGCAGGATCGAACAAAATGGAATGCAAAGTAACTTGGATGGGCGCCGACGGCATGAGCTTCGTGGCCGAGACGGGCAGTGGCCATATCGTGGCGATGGACGGTGCGCCCGAGGGCGGTGGCCACAACCTGGCCCCGCGTCCGATGGAAATGGTCCTGCTGGGTACCGGCGGCTGCACCGCCTATGACGTGGTGCTGATCCTGAAGAAGAGCCGGCAGGATGTGCGCGGCTGCAGCGTCAAGCTGCAAGCGGAGCGCGCCAGCGAAGACCCGAAGGTGTTCACCAAGATCAACTTCCACTTCACGGTGAGCGGCCGCAACCTGAACCCCGGGGCTGTCGAGCGCGCCATCCACCTGTCGCACGACAAGTATTGCTCGGCCTCGATCATGCTGGCCAAGACGGCGGAAATCACGCACACGGTGGAAATTGTAGAGGTGTAGGCGCCTGGCGCCTGGCCAGCCCCAGGGGGGCCGGCTGTGGCGCTCCCATTGGGGATGGGTGCGCGCCACACTAAAGAATCGGAAGCAAAGCAGGCCGATAAGCCGGATTCTGTGCGCGCCGGCTTCCTTGCGGTTGCCGGCACGTGACAATCATTCCTCTAGGCCGGTCGTTACCGACCGGCTCAAGCTCCCTACCCGCAGGCTCAGCGGGCCGCCTCAATGCCTGCCTATTTGGGATTGCTCCAGGTGGAGGTTACCGCGTTTCACCCTTCCCATCAGGCGAACCCGATGGCAAGACTCGTCTCTGTGGCCCTATTCCGCACGTTGCCGTGGATGGCTATTAGCCAACACCCTGCCCTGTGGAGTCCGGACTTTCCTCCCCTTGCACCGCGAGGGTGCAAGCAGCGATTGTCTGGCCTGCTTTGCGGCCCGCAGTCTAACACCGTTTGACCACGAAACGGCCACCCTCATGCAGCCTGCGCGCGGCGCCCGCGGCGAAACACCGTGGCATCCGCGTAGTAGGCCGGATCGCGATTGGCTTCGCACCAGCCGGGGATGCCCAGCACCGGCAATGGCGCAAAGCGGCCGCTGTGCAACTCGGCCGCGTCGAGCGAGGCGCACACGGAATCGTCGAGCGAGCCAGGCAGCGCAGCGCCGGCGGCCGGCGGGACGGCCAGCGGCCACGCATGCGCGGTCAGCGCTTTGTAGGGCCGCACCAGCTTTTCCAGCAGGGCGTGGCCGAAGGGCACCACGCTGCAGCGGGCTGTGCCGTCACGGCTGCCGGCGTGCTCGCTACCGTCCCAGACATCCCGCCGCGCCACGAACAGATGCTCCCAGCCGAAGCCGCGCAGCACGGACTCCAGGCCACTGTCGGCGCTCAGGAACAGGATGGCGTTCTCGTCGAACAAGGTGGCGGCGTCGCGCAGGCTGCCACGGCGGCCGTGCACGCCTGCCGCCGCGATGGTGTGGGCCTGCAGCCGGTTCAGCACCCGCTTGGAACGGGGAAAATGCAGCCAGATGAGCGCATTGAAGAAATCGTGCAGGTTGTCGCGCGTCGGCACGGCGCCGGTGGCGTAGATATGTGCCTCGTAGGCCGTGCCGGCGGGCAGTTCGGCTTGCGCAACGAAACGCAGCGGCACGCCGCGGGCATTGCGCAGCGCACGTTGCGTGGCCATTGTGCTGAGGACGGCGCGCAGGTCGGCGCCGACCTTCAGCGCACTATCCAGCGCCGTGCCGATGGTGGCGAACGGCCGGAACCACGGCTGTGCCCAGTCGATCTGCGCCACCGCGGCGACCAGCGCCAGCCTGGCTACGGCGTCGGCATCCTGTGACGCCGGCACCGGCCGGACATGACCTTTTGCTTTCACTGCCGCTTCCACTGCCGCGTCCACTTCGCCAGCGCGGCTTAGCGGGCCTTCCAGTGCAGCGTCTCGCCACCGCGCAGCGGCACCAGCGTGGTATCGCCATACGGCAGTTCGGCCGGCAGTTCCCATTCCTCGCGGACCAGGGTGAGCGTGCCGCTATTGCGCGGCAGGCTGTAGAAGGCCGGGCCGTTGAAGCTGGCAAAGGCCTCCAGCTTGTCCAGGGCACCGGCGCCTTCGAACGCCTCGGCGTACAGTTCCATGGCGTGCAGCCCGGTGTAGCAGCCGGCGCAGCCGCAGGCATGTTCCTTCAGCCCGCGCGCGTGCGGCGCGCTGTCGGTGCCGAGGAAGAAGCGCTCGCTGCCGGACACGGCCGCAGCCACCAGGGCTCCGCGGTGGGTCTCGCGTTTGAGCACCGGCAGGCAGTAATAGTGCGGGCGGATGCCGCCGGTGAAGATGGCGTTGCGGTTGTACAGCAGGTGATGCGCGGTGATGGTGGCGGCGACGGGGCCGTCGGCGTCGCGCACATACTCGGCCGCGTCCTTGGTGGTGATGTGCTCGAACACCACCTTGAGCCCGGGGAAGTCGCGGCGCAGCGGCGTCATGACCTTGTCGATGAAGACGGCCTCGCGGTCGAAGATATCGATCGCCGGATCGGTCACTTCGCCGTGCACCAGCAGCGGCAGGCCCACGCGCTGCATGGCTTCCAGCGCTGCCGCGCAGTGGCGCAGGTCGGTCACGCCGGCATCGCTATTGGTGGTGGCGCCGGCCGGGTACAGCTTGACCCCATGCACGAAGCCGCTGGCCTTGGCCGCGATGATTTCCTCGGCGGTGGTCTTGTCGGTCAGGTACAGCGTCATCAGCGGCTCGAACGCCATGCCGGCCGGCAGCGCGGCCAGGATACGGTCGCGGTAAGCCGCGGCCTGCGCCACCGTGGTCACGGGCGGCTTCAGGTTGGGCATGATGATGGCGCGGGCGAACTGGCGGGCGGTATCCGGCAGGACGGCGGCAAGAGCCGTGCCGTCGCGCAGGTGCAGGTGCCAGTCGTCCGGGCGGGTGATGGTGAGAGTCTGGGTCATGGCTTTCGGGGGGCCGGCCGGCAGTCGCGGCTGGCGCTTGCTTTGGATTACAGAATCAGGATGGCGCGGTAGTCATTCACATTGGTGCGCGTGGGGCCCGTCACCACGAGGTCGCCGGCGGCCTCGAAGAAGCCCCAGGCGTCATGCGCGTCGAGCCGGGCGCGCGCCGGTGCGCCGGCAGCCTGCGCACGCGCGAGCGTGGACGGGTCCAGCAACGCGCCGGCGTTGTCCTCGGAGCCGTCGATGCCGTCGGTGTCCGCCGCGATGGCATACACATTATCAACGCCATCCAGTTCCAGGGCGAGCGAGAGCAGGAACTCCGAGCAGCGCCCGCCACGGGGCTTTCCAGCCGCCCCGCCACCGCCCTGCGGCAGCGTGACGGTGCATTCACCGCCGGAAATCAGCACCACGGGCGCCGCGAATGGCGCATTGTACGCGCGTATCTCGCGCACCAGTGCCGCGTAGACCCGGGCAACTTCCTGCGCCTCGCCGGTCACCGTGTCGCCCAGCACCACCGGCTGGATGCCGCGCGCGCGGAAGTGATCCGCTGCCGCCACCAGGCTGCCGTGGGCGGTGGCAATGACGCGATTCTCCACCCGCGCGAACAGCGGATCGCCCGGCTTGGGCGTTTCCGCCACTTCGCCGCGTGCACCGCGCTCGAGGTAAGCCTGCACCACCGGCGGGACCGCCGCACCGTAGCGGCGCAGGATCGCCAGCGCATCGGCGTAGGTGCTGGCGTCGGGCACGGTGGGGCCGGAGGCGATGGCGCTGGGGTCGTCTCCGGCCACGTCCGACACGATCAGCGTGGTCACCGGCGCGCGGCAGGCCTGGGCGAGGCGCCCGCCCTGGATGCGCGACAGGTGCTTGCGCACGATATTCATGTCCGTGATGGGCGCGCCGCAGCGCAGCAACTCCTGCGTGGTGGCCTTGAGGTCCGCCGTGGCGATGCCCTCCGCAGGCAGCGACAGCAGGCTGGAGCCGCCGCCGGACACCAGCACGATCAGCCTGTCATCCGGCCCGAGCTCGCCCGCTCGCGCGAGGATCTCGGCCGCGGCGCGCTCGCCGGCCTCGTCCGGCACCGGGTGGCCAGCCTCGATCACGCGGACGTGTTCGGTCGGCAGGCCGTGGGCGTAGCGCGTCACCACCAGGCCGTCGAGCTGCACCGCGCTGTTCTGGCTGGCATAAGCCCGCTCCACGGCCAGCGCCATCGAGGCTGCGGCCTTGCCGGCGCCGACCACCAGGGTGCGTCCGCCAGCCTGGAGCGGCGGCAGGTGGTCCGCCACGATGCGCAGCGGATCGGCTGCCGCTACCGCGGCACGGAAGCTCTCCAGCAGCAGGCGGCGCGCGTCGGCCGCCGTGGCCGGGACAGGTTGGGCGCCCGTGCTCATAGCGCGCCCGCGATGGCCTGGCCCAGGTCCGCCGTACCGGCCTTGCCGCCGATGTCGCGGGTCAGCGGGGCATGCTCCGGCCCGGCCGACAGCACCTTCTCGATGGCGCCCAGCACGGCCGCGCCGGCTTCCGGCTGGCCCAGGTGCTCCAGCATCATGGCGCCGCACCAGATCTGGCCGATCGGGTTGGCCACGCCGCGCCCGGCGATGTCGGGCGCGGAGCCGTGCACCGGCTCGAACAGGCTGGGGAAGGTTCGGTCCGGGTTGATATTGCCCGAGGGCGCAATGCCGATGGTGCCGGTGCAGGCCGGGCCCAGGTCGGACAGGATGTCGCCGAACAGGTTGCTGGCCACCACCACGTCGAACCAGTCCGGGTGCTGGACGAAGTGCGCGGTCAGGATGTCGATGTGGTATTTGTCGACTTTCACGCCGGGGTAGTTGGTGGCCATGGCCTCCACCCGCTCATCCCAGTAGGGCATGGTGATGGAGATGCCGTTGGACTTGGTGGCCGAGGTCAGATGCCTGGCCGGGCGCTTTTGCGCCAGTTCGAAGGCGAACTTGAGGATGCGGTCCACGCCCGTGCGCGTCATCACCGTTTCCTGGATCACCACCTCGCGGTCGGTGCCGGGGAACATGCGCCCGCCGATGCTGGAGTATTCGCCCTCGGTGTTCTCGCGCACCACATAGAAATCGATGTCGCCCGGCTTGCGCGCATTGCCATCGCGGTCCACCAGCGGGCTGCGGATGCCGGGCATCAGCCGCACCGGGCGCAGGTTGACATATTGGTCAAAAGAGCGCCGGAACTGCAGCAGCGAGCCCCATAGCGAGACATGGTCGGGCACGGCGTCCGGCCAGCCCACCGCGCCGAAATAAATGGCGTCGTACTTGACCAAGGTGTCGAACCAATCGTCCGGCAGCATCTTGCCGTGGCGGGCGTAGTAGTCGCAGCTGGAGAAGTCGAAGTGGTCGAACTGCATGTCGATGCCGAACCGGCGCGCGGCGGCGTCCATCACGCGCAGGCCCTCAGGCATCACTTCAGTGCCGATGCCGTCGCCAGGAATGACTGCGATCTTGTATTTGCTCATGTCTCGAGGGCCCGCTGAATTGTATTGAAATCGGGGGGAAACGCACTGCAAGGCGCGCTGCGCTTGGCAGATAAGCCGGGCAGGCCGGATAATGGAACATTCTATTGCAATCCGGCAGCCTGCTGCCGCTCCGGTGCCCGCCATGTGCCAGCTGCTCGGCATGAACTGCGCCACGCCGACCGACGTGACGTTCTCCTTTACCGGCTTCGCCGCCCGCGGCGGCGTCACGGATCACCATGCCGACGGCTTTGGCGTGGCGTTCTTCGAGGACAAGGCCTGCCGCCTGTTCATCGACAACCAGTCCGCCGGCACCTCGCCGGTGGCCGAGCTGGTCAAGCGCTACCCGATCAAGTCCAAGAACGTCATCTCGCATATCCGCAAGGCGACCCAGGGCACGGTGCGGCTGGAAAACTGCCACCCCTTCATGCGCGAGCTGTGGGGGCGGCACTGGATCTTCGCCCACAACGGCGACCTGAAGGACTTCTCGCCTTTCCTGTCAGGGGTTTACCAGCCGGTCGGCGACACCGATAGCGAACTCGCCTTCTGCACGCTGATGCAGGGGCTGCGCAAGCGCTTCCCCGGCTCGCAGCCGCCGCTCAACGAGCTGTGCCACGCGCTCGCCGACATCACGCGCGAGATCACGCAGCACGGCGTGTTCAACTACCTGCTTTCCAACGGCCAGGCATTGTTCTCCCACTGCTCCACGCGCCTGTACTACATCGTGCGCCAGTGGCCGTTCTCCACCGCCCACCTGATCGATGCCGACCTGTCGATCGACTTCGCCCAGGTCACCACGCCCGACGACCGCGTGGCGGTGATCGCCACCGCGCCGCTGACCGACAACGAAACCTGGACCGCCTTCGCCCCCGGCGAGCTGATGATGTTCGAGGAAGGCCGCTCGGTGATGACGCTGACGGTGCCGATCCCGCCGGAAGTCCAGGCCAAGAACGCGGCCAACAGCGCCTGCACCTGAGGCTTCGGGAATACGCCGCATGAAAAAGGGACGCCGGAGCGTCCCTTCAGCTTGCCGACAAAGCCGGAGCTGCGTTGTCGTGCTCCCCTCTCCCCCTGAGGGGAGAGGGAGAGACAGCCGTCGTCATTCCAGACGGTGTTGGCGCATCCTGTCGACTTCGGCCAACACCCCCTGATTTGTCCCGCATCAATGATGCAGGATCTTCGACAGGAACTGCCTGGCCCGCTCGGAGCGCGCTTCGATATTGCCGAAGAACTCTTCCTTGGCGCAGTCCTCGACGATCTTGCCCTGGTCCATGAAGATCACGCGGTTGGCCACCTTGCGCGCGAAGCCCATTTCGTGGGTCACGCACATCATGGTCATGCCTTCCTGCGCCAGCTGCACCATCACGTCCAGCACTTCGTTGACCATTTCCGGGTCCAGCGCGGAGGTCGGCTCGTCGAACAGCATGCAGATCGGATCCATCGACAGCGCGCGGGCAATTGCCACGCGCTGCTGCTGGCCGCCCGACAGCTGGCCCGGGAACTTGGCCGCCTGCGCCTTCAGGCCCACGCGGTCCAGGTACTTCAGGCCCTTGGCGGTAGCCTCTTCCTTGGAGCGGCCGAGCACCTTCATCTGGGCGATGGTCAGGTTCTCGGTGATCGACAGGTGGGGGAACAGCTCGAAGTTCTGGAACACCATGCCCACGCGCGAACGCAGCTTGGGCAGGTTGGTCTTGGGTGAGCCCACCGAGGTGCCGTCCACCGTGATGTCGCCCTTCTGGAAGGGCTCCAGCGCGTTGACGGTCTTGATCAGCGTCGACTTGCCCGACCCCGACGGGCCGCACACCACCACGACTTCGCCCTTGGCGACCTTGGTGGTGCAATCGGTCAGCACCTGGAAGGCGCCGTACCACTTGGAGACGTTGTTGATTTCAATCATACGGCCACCTTTTTCTGGTAACGCTTGACCAGCAGCGATGCGGAGAAACAGATAATGAAATACACCAGCCCGGCGAACAGCAGCATCTCCACGATGCGGCCGTCACGCTCGCCGATGCCGTAGGCCTGGCCAAAGAAGTCCGCCAGCGCGCTCACGTACACCAGCGACGTATCCTGGAACAGGATGATGCCTTGCGTGAGCAGCAGCGGCACCATGTTGCGGAAGGCCTGCGGCAGGATCACCAGCCGCATCGACTGTCCGTAGGTCATGCCCATGGCCTGCGCGGCAAACATCTGCCCGCGCGACACGCTCTGGATACCCGCGCGGATGATCTCGGAATAGTACGCCGCCTCGAACAAGGCAAAGGCGATCAGCGCCGAGGTCATACGCAGGTCGGATGCCTGCGAAAGGTTGAACGTCTTCTGCAGGAGCTGCGGGATGATCAGGAAGAACCATAGCAGCACCATCACCAGCGGGATCGACCGGAAGATGGTGACGTAGCCCTGCGCGAACCAGTTCAGCACCTTGACGGAAGACAGCCGCATCATCGCCAGGATGGTGCCCCAGACGATGCCGACCACCACCGCGGTGGCGGTGATCTTGAGCGAGACCAGCATGCCCTCGCCCAGCACTTCCAGCGTGGTGGGGTTGATCGAGGTGAAATCGAATGAATATGCCATGACGTGTCCCCTTACTTGCTGCCGATGAAGCCGGGCACGCGGGTGCGTCCTTCAACCCAGCGCATGAGCAGCATGACCACGATATTGATCAACGCGTACATCAACGTCACCGCAATGAAGGACTCATACGGGCGCGCCGTGTAGTCCACCAGCTGGCGCCCTTGCGCGGCCAGCTCCAGCAGGCCGATGGTCGACGCGACCGCGGAGTTCTTGAAGATGTTCAGGAACTCCGAGGTCAGCGGCGGCACGATGACGCGGAACGCCATCGGCAGCAGCACGTGGCGGTAGGTCTGGGCCAGCGTGAAGCCCATCGCCAGGCCTGCATTCCGCTGGCCGGGGGGCAGCGAGTTGATCCCCGAGCGCACCTGCTCGCAAACCCGGGCCGCGGTAAAGGTGCCCAGGCAGAACATCGCCGCCAGGAATTGCTGGGCGAAGGGGTTCATCTGCTTGATGGTCTCGCCGCCGGGCAACAGCTCGGGCATGACAAAATACCAGATGAACAACTGCACCAGCAGCGGAATATTACGGAAGATCTCGACGTAGGTGGCGGCCAGGCCGGACAGCCACCTGTTGGGCACCGTGCGCAGTACGCCGAGTACCGAGCCGATGACGAGGGCGATGATCCACGACGAGAGCCCGAGTGCAATGGTGACCTTCAGGCCGGAAATCATCCAGTCCAGGTAGGTCTCGTTCTGGGCCGCTTGTTCGAGGAATACACCCCAATGCCAGCTGTAGTTCATGATGTGTCCTCAAAAAGAAACGGAAGGACATGCCTTCCGTTTCACACAACCGGAATCCCAGTATCAGTCAAGTGCCTTGTCGTTCGGCGTCTTGAACAGCGCCTTCATGTCTTCCGACAGCGGGAAGTCCAGGTTCAGGCCCTTGGGCGGCACCGGTTGCTGGAACCACTTGGTGTACAGCGTGTTGATCGAGCCATCCTTCATCATGCCGGTGATGACGTGGTCGGACAGCTTCTTGAACGGTGCGTCATCCTTGCGGATCATGCAGCCATAGGACTCGCGCGATTGCGCCTTGCCAACCACGATCCAGTCGGCCGGGTTCTTGGCCTTGGCGCGCTCGCCGTACAGCAGCGCGTCGTCCATCATGAAGGCGACGGCGCGGCCCGATTCCAGCGTCAGGAACGACTGGCCATGGTCCTTGGTGCTGATGATGTTCATGCCCAGCTTCTGGTCATCGTTCATCTTGCGCAGCAGGCGTTCCGAGGTGGTGCCGGCAGTGGTCACCACGTTCTTGCCCTTGAGGTCGGCCCAGTCCTTGATGCCGCCATCCTTCTTCACCATGATGCGGGTGCCGATGATGAAGATGCTGGTGGTAAACGATGCTTGCTTCTGGCGCTCGAGGTTGTTGGTGGTCGAGCCGCACTCGATGTCGATGGTGCCGTTCTGCAGCAGGGTGATGCGGTTCTGCGAGGTAATCGGGATTTCCTTGACCTGCAGGTTCGGCAGCTTCAGCTGATCCTTGATGGCTTCCACGATCTTGACATTGATATCGTAGGAATAGCCGACCTGGCGCACACCGCCGAGGTTGTAATTGAACGGAATCGACGACTCGCGCACGCCAAGCGTAATCACACCGGTGTCTTTGATCTTCTGCAGCGTGCCCGTCAGTTGCTCGGCAGCTTGCGCGGTACCGCACAGCACGCCAGCAGCAATCATCAGGGAAGCCAACTTGGCAACATTCATAAAATCTCCTTGACCATGAAGAGAAAGGCGGGACTCTAACAAAAAAACCACCCGTCGACGAAATAGTATTGCGCAGGCAGGCACTCAAGACAACGGGTTTTTCCCCTAACAGCGTCATTTCAGGCATGGTTTGCGGGGCAAACCGAGGTCCGCCTCCAATCCTGTAAAGCCCCTGCGCCAACGCGCCGGGCCGGCCTTGCGGCAATGCCTTGTCAGCACGGGATCCCCCTCGTGCGTTGGGGGGGCAGCGAGCGCATACGACAACGCGGCTGCCGGGAAGCCCGGCAGCCGCGTTACCAATCCTGGATGGGCTTGCTGCGCCGCAGCATCGCCAGGAAGCGACGCTGCGGCGCCAAGCCGCGTCAGGCATCAGGGATAGAGACCGCGCATTTCGCGCGCCTGCAGAATCCGCGTGCACGCCACGATGAAGGCGGCCGTGCGCAAGGTAACCTTATTGTCCTGAGCGACCTGCCAGATCGCCCGGAAAGCCTCTTGCATGATTCGTACCAGGCGCTGGTTGATTTCCTCTTCGGTCCAGAAGAAGCTGGAAAAGTCCTGTACCCACTCGAAATAGGAAACCGTAACGCCGCCAGCATTGGCGATAACGTCGGGCGCCACCAGGATATTGCGCTCGCGCAGGATGTCGTCGGCCTCGGGCGTGGTCGGGCCGTTCGCACCTTCGATGACCATGCGCGCCTTGATGTGGGGCGCATTCTGGGCGGTGATCTGGCCTTCCAGCGCGGCCGGGATCAGGATTTCGCAATCCACCTGCCAGAATTGCTCGCCGGAAATGGTCTCGCCCTGGAAGCCTTCGATGGTGCCGCTGTGCGAGGCATATTCCATCATGGCGGGCACATCCAGGCCGGCCGGGTTGTACAGCGCGGTGCGGTGGTCCTGCACCGCCACCACCTTGGCGCCAGCCTCATGGAACAGCTTGGCGGCCACGGCACCGACGTTGCCGAAGCCCTGCACGGCCACCCGTGCGCCCTTGATCTCAAGGCCGAGGTTGCGCGCCGCTTCGGATCCCACCACGAACACGCCGCGGCCGGTTGCCTCGCGCCGTCCCAGCGAGCCGCCCAGCGAGATCGGCTTGCCCGTGACCACGCCGGTGGACGTGCTGCCGGAATTCATCGAGTAGGTGTCCATCATCCATGCCATCACCTGCTCGTTGGTGTTGACGTCGGGCGCCGGGATGTCCTTGTTGGGTCCGATGATGAAGTTGATTTCGCTGGTGTAGCGGCGCGTCACGCGCTCCAGCTCCGAGCGCGAGAGCGTGCGCGGATCGACGCGGATGCCGCCCTTGGCGCCGCCGTAAGGCACGTTGACCGCGGCGTTCTTGACCGACATCCAGGCCGACAGGGCCATGACTTCCGACAAGGTCACGTCCTGGTGGAAGCGCACGCCGCCCTTGCCCGGGCCACGCGACATGTTGTGCTGCACGCGATAGCCTTCGAAGTGGGCAATGGTGCCGTTGTCCATCTCGATCGGCACATCGACCACCAGCGCGCGCTTGGGGCGCTTGAGGGTCTCGACCCAGCGGGCCAGCGAGCCCAGGTACGGCGTGACACGATCGACCTGCTGCAGGTAGATGCCCCAGGGCCCGAGCGCATCGGCGTTCAGGTAGGAAGGCAGGGAGTGGTTCTTGACGGCAGGATTGGACGGCGCTGCGGAAGACATCGTTTGGTTCCGGTGTGAAGGTGCCGCCAGCTTAGGGGAGGCAGCCCTGCAGAAGCCAATGCCGTTTGATTATCCTGTTATGCATGGTTAGCATAACCTTTGACGAGCGCCGTGTGCCGCCCCGTGCCGCCCCTCCCGGCTACTTGGCGGTGCGCCCGGCGCACCAGCCGCGCGCCTTCAGGATTTCGGCAGTGCGGGCAAGGTCTGCGCTGCCAGCGAAGACCAGACGCGGTCCACCAGCTGGCGCTTGTTGCGAACCTGTGCGCTGCGCCGCTCGCTGACGTGTTCGCCCGGCTTCTCCCGGTAAAGCCGGATTTCCATGTCGATCGACAGCGGCACGCCGCGCGCGGCCTCCGCACGCACCAGCCGGTGCTGGGCCAGTTCCTCCCGCACCGCGCTCTCCGGCAGGAAGGCCATGCCATGCCCGGACAGCGCCATCACCTTGAGCGCCTCGGCCATATCGGTCTCGTAGCATTTGTCGAGCTTGAGCGCGTCGGTGGTTTCTGACAGCAGCATGTCGACCATGCGGCCGAGGAAGGCATTGGGCGTATAGCTGAGGAAGGGCACCGGCTTCTTGTCCGTGCCCGGCAGCCGGTACAGGGGCTTGCCGGCGGCGTCCGGTACGCTGTATGGCGACAGCCGCTCGGTGCCCAGCACCATCATGTCGTAGTGCGCGGGATCGAGCTGGATGGCCTGGCGCGCATGGTGGTAGACCATCACCAGGTCGCAGCCGCCATCGACCAGCGCCAGCACGGCGTCGTGCACGTTGAGCGCGCGCAGCCGGCACGGCAGCGTGCCGATCTCGCGCTCCACCGCCTTGAGCCATTCGGGGAAGAACGTCAGCGACAGCGTGTGCGGCACCGCGAATTCCAGCACCTGCGCATTGGCCGAACGCTGCCCCCGCATCAGCGCGCGGGTCTCGCTGACTTGCGCCAGCATGGCCAGGGCCTGCTCGTAGAACACCTTGCCCGCCGGCGTGAGGCTGGTGGGATAGCTGGAGCGATCGATCAGCTCCGTGCCCACCCAGGACTCCAGCGACTGGATCCGGCGCGAGAACGCGGGCTGCGTCACATGACGCTGCTCGGCCGAGCGCGAGAAGCTGTGCGTCTCGGCCAGGCTGACGAAGTCTTCAAGCCACTTGATTTCCATGAGGCGGCATTATCCACCGGCTTCTTGCGGTTTCGCCACCGCCAGGAATAATATTCTACTTTATTTAGCTTTATTAGAATAAGATTACACTTACAGCCAGATTTGCACGACAGGACGCACGTGTTTGCTACGGGCCGGACGCTATGATGGTCGCAAACCAACAAGGAGCCCTTCATGGCCACCCAGCAAGCCGCCGTTACCGATATTGCCAGCCACGCACGTAGCGCCGGTGTCCTTGGCACCCTCGACGCGGCCGGCGGCCGGCCGGATCTCTTTGCCCCGCTATCCGACGGCATGTCGTCCGCCTTTGCAGCCAGCGCGCGCATGGTGGCGCAAGGCATCGAAGCCAGCCTGCCGAATTCCGCGACGCTGCTGGCGCTGTTGCCGGAATCGCTGCGCGAGGGCTCGGCCCAGGGCTATGTGCGCCACCTGGTGCACGCCGATCCGCTGGCGCGCTTCTCCGCCATGCTGATCGTCTGGCGGCCGGGGCAGCACAGCCCGGTGCACGGGCACCAGACCTGGTGCGCCTACCGGGTGCTGCGCGGCACGCTGCATGAGCGCCACTACCGCTGGGACGCGCAAGAGCGCCAGGCACATCCGTGCGGCGAGATCACGCGCACGGCGGGCGACACCTTCAGCGTGCCGGCCGGGCTGCGCCATATCCATGCGCTCGGCAACGACAGCGACGCGGTGGCCGTGTCGCTGCATATTTATGGGGTGGACCAGGAACACATCTGCAGCGGTGTGAACCTGCTGGTGGACGCGGCCTGAGTTTTGCGGCCGGCGTGCGGCCAGGCACCGGGGAAACGAAACGCTGCGCGCCAACAGGAATTGCCATGGACCGTTACGACCGCCAGATACTCGCCGCCCTTCAGGAGGACGCCACCGTGCCTGTGGCGGAGCTTGGCGAACGGGTAGGCCTCACCTCCACGCCGTGCTGGCGGCGCGTGCAGAAGCTGGAGGAAAGCGGCGTGATCCGCAAGCGCGTGGCGCTGCTGGATCCCGCGCTGCTGAACGTGGGCGTGACGGTATTCGTGTCGGTTCGTACCAGCCAGCATAGCGTCAAGTGGCTCAAGACTTTTCATGATCTTGTCGCCTCCATTCCCGAAGTCACCGAGTTCTACCGCATGGCCGGGGATACCGATTACCTGCTGCGCGTGGTGGTGCCGGATATTGCTGCTTATGATCGCGTTTACAAGAAGCTGATACAGGGGGCGGAGCTGGCGGATGTGAGTTCTAGTTTTGCAATGGAGCAGATTAAGTACACTACGGCGTTGCCGTTGGATTATGTGTAGGGTGGGGATTCGGATTTGGCGCTTCTGCCCCCGCTGACGCGGGGGGGTCTCTTGTGGGCGGGGTTTTGATGCTTCTAGCTGCTGTCGCGGCTGTACGGGGTTGGCCGTTTTAGAACGTGTGAGATGTCACTTTTCTTTACTCGTAA